>JAKAYJ010000029.1 GCA_021816385.1 Thermoplasmata archaeon | reverse complement strand
TTATAGCTTCATATCACCATTACATTACTTAAGGGTAGAAAGAAATGGTTAATCATTCAAATCTATATGGCAAAATCGCAGAAACGTGGAAGAATCCAAAGAAGTCTGAAATCCTGTTGTTTCAGAGGGAAAGGATGATAGACTGGAGGAAAGGAAATTCCATAGAAAGACTGGAACATCCAACCAGACTGGATAGGGCAAGATCACTTGGATATAAGGCAAAGATCGGATATATAGTAGTAAGATCAAGAGTCAGAAGAGGAGGGTCCAACAGACCTAAAATAATGGGAGGAAGGAGACCGAGAAGACTGGCATACAGCAAGCTCACAAGAAAAAAGAGCATCCAGTGGATTGCAGAGGAAAGAGCTGCAGATAAATATCCGAATACTGAAGTTCTGAACTCCTATTACGTGGGTGAAGACGGGTTCTACAAGTATTATGAGATAATTCTAGTAGATAAAAACCAGCCAACGATCTACAAGGACAACAGAATTTCATGGATCTCAGAACCACAGAACAAGGGCAGGGTTTACAGGGGTCTCACTTCAGCAGGTTACAAGGGTAGAGGGCTGAGGACTGGAAGACAGGGATCAGCAAAAAGCAGACCCTCAATAAGGGCAAATGACAGATTGAGAAGATAAGATATTTTCTCAGTTCTTGATCTTGCAGTATATTGTTTGCATTTGAATTGATTTAACATACAGATTTGCCGGGGTGGCCCAGTGGTACGGCGCCAGACTTGAGATCTGGTTCCCTTTGTGGATCGGGAGTTCGAATCTCTCTCCCGGCGCTTTTTAAGGCATTATGTCATTATTGAATTTTTAGTGATCGAATCGTTTATAATGGAAGTTGTGGTTAATTTAAGATGAAGCATAGGAACCCATTGAGCGAAAAGGAAAAAATGATCTCCGGGGAATTATACCGTTCGAGCGATGCCCAGCTTATTGAAGAAAGAATGAGGGCAAGAACCATACTGAATGAATTCAACATAATTCCAGTAGGTAATGCTTCCAGAAGAATTCAAATCCTTGAAGCCTTTTTTGGAAAGGTAGGAAAAAATCCCTATATTGAACCTATTTTTTACTGTGACTATGGCTACAATATTGAGATTGGAGATGAGTTTTATGCAAATTATAACTGTGTTATACTGGATGTCTGCAGGGTGACCATAGGAAGAAATGCTCTTCTCGGACCTTCTGTCCATATATATACGGCATCTCACCCACTGGAAAGTCAAAAAAGAATAAGTGGACTGGAGCTGGGAAAACCAGTGACCATAGGTGATGACGTATGGATTGGAGGTGGTGCCATAATAAATCCGGGAATCAGTATTGGAAACAGATCCGTAATTGCTTCTGGTTCTGTGGTTACGAGAAATGTCCCTCCAGATGTATTAGTGGGAGGAAATCCAGCAAGACTTATAAAAAAAGTTTCCTGACATCCTCTCCATGCTAAAGCATCGGAGGTTCCTGATTCATAGAGTGGCAACTCGTAGACCTCCTTTTGAGAGTTCCGCTGCTGTAGCACTTTCCACAGGCGTGAATTTGGACATGTCCTGTCCTATTTTTATTAATCCCATATTCCTTATGTTTATTGCAGCATTCAGATCCCTGTCCATAGAAAGACCACACACATTGCAGTGATATATGCGATCCGACAGTTTCAAATCATGCTTGATGTTTCCGCATTTTGAGCACATCTTTGATGAAGGATCGAATCTTCCAATCTCAATGAGGACCGCTTCCCCCCATTCGAGTTTATACGTTAGCATGGTCTTGAACAGATACAATCCCTGATCTGCTATGCTTCTTGCAAGATGTTGGTTTCTTTGCATTCCCTGTATGTTTAAATCCTCAATTACAACAGTACCGTAATGCTTGGCTATCGCTGTTGATACCTTGTGGTTGAAATCCGTTCTTGCATCCCTGATTTTCTGATTTATCTTCTGCACTTTCACTATCTGCTTCTTCCTGTTTTTCGATCCTTTTCTTTTCCTTGATAACCTCCGCTGTTCTCTTTTTAACTTCTTTTCACTTTTCCTCAATGCATTAAGCGGTTCAACCTGCAATTTATCCGATGTGGTTAGGAATGCCTTGATTCCCATGTCTATGCCGATGATGGCATCTCCTTTAGATAACTTCTCATCAGTTTCATGCTGGATAAATGCATAGTAGCGTTCAACATCTTTAGTTACAATAACCTGCTTTATATCGGCTGGAAATGTAGATTCGTCTCTGTACTCTATGCCTTCCATGAATTTTTTGATAATCAGCTTGTTTCCGTCTGTTTTGAATCCTGATGGTATTATGAAATACTGGTTATCCTTTTTTGATCTGAATTTCGGATAACTGGCATTATGCTTGAAAAACGACTTGAATGCCATGTCCAGCTTTACAAGGGAGTGTTGAAGGCTCTGAGAATTGATTTCGTTCAACCATGTTAACCCCTTCTTCAATGTCGTTAACATCTTCATGGTATCGAAACCTGATAATCCCCTCTTTTTGTCGTTCTTATGCTCAGCAAAGTACTTGTTTCTCACTTCGAGAAAATGATTCCATACAAAGCGGCATGACCCAAAGTGCTTTTCCAGAAGAACCGTCTGTTCTACATTTGGGTATAAACGCACCTTGAGGATTTTAATCATTACTTACACAGTCACACAAATACCAATAAACTTTCACAATTCATCTCCTCCCTGAAGGTCGGAGCTTTCTTGCTCAGATTATTGTAAAATTTATAATAGGGTTGATTATATGCACCGGTGGGTAAGTTAACATCATACTTATTGGGACTTGGAATCGTTTTATTCTCAAGCTATTATTATCTAACTGTCTATTACAGTCCTCTGATCCAATGGATAGGACCGTCCCTTGGGACCCCTTTTGTTATAATTTCAGGACTTTTATTGTTTCTCCTTGGGAATCCATTAAAGGAGACTATATTGATTCCCATATTTATACTGACTGGCATTGCAATTGGAATAGGGGCAAGAAAGGGCAGAAAAGCCTTTGTATCAACCATTTCTATATATGCATCAATACTGACAGTAATGGGTATTTCGCTGTATTTCATACTGTTCAATGAAACCAGCGCAATCAGTTCATTGTTGAAACTATCTACCTCAACCTCGGTAAGCGGTGTAACTAATTCAGGTCTCCCTCCAATTCCAAAGGGAAGCTCAATGACTGCTATTCTTTCTGAGCCATTGGTACAAAGGATACTCAGTACAATTTCCTCTTTCCTTGGAAAAGGTACTTCTAATCCACTCTCCGGTTCGTCAGGTTCATTTTCAGCTTCCTCCATAAGTACAATAGTGTCAACATACGGGCCGATTATCTTCAAAGAGTTACTTATACAGGCAATCGAAGACTTCCTGATTGTTGCCATAGTTGCTATGCTCGTTGGATATCTAATTAATAGATATGCAAAGAGAGAGAAGAAGGCTCCTGCAAAGACCGGGAATACTGAGCAGGTTAAGGAAACGAAGGAAACTGCTAAAATGGCAGCAATAGTCATACTGACACTACTTGTCATAATTTCATTTTCTGTACCCATTATGCATTCAGGTAATCAAAGTAATAATAGAGGTGATGTGGCGCAAACTACATTAGAACAGTCATTTGCGACAGGTTTTATTACAAATGTCCTCCATACCGATTCTAGCTTGAATTCGCGTGGTAACAGTTCGTATTCCTTCGCCGGTGGTTTTATTGGTAAAACTGGGTCACAGTATGGCGTGTATGGGAGTATGCAAGCTAACAGCAGCTCAGGAAGCGAACTTATGGCTGCAAATTCAACAATTCTGTCCGCATATTTTGTCACATACAACGTTTCTAATCTGTTGTCTCAATTAGGTATTGATAACCTGTATCATGCTACTGACTTCAATTCAAATGAGTTAACCCAGGTTTTCAACCTGCTCCCGGAAGGAATGATTCTGTTTATCACTGATGGTTATTCAAATTCTCAGCAGTCTTCCACCTATTCATCAGCTAAAAATTTTGTGTCATCGGTAGGAGGCAGTTCACTAAATTCAGTCCTGGCATTGAATCTCAGCCTGAGCAGTCTTAATATACCGGATGTTGGGATTTATTTATTCTCATTCACTCCTGATTACAGGAATATTGAGAACAAACTGGTAGAAAATAATGGTGCATTCTATGGAAATACTCAGTCTAGCTTGATCCTTAAGAGTTCTATTCAGGACGGAAATCTAAGTTCAGTAACAGCAGATGGTCCTATTGATTCATTTGTGATGATGGGTGGAAGTATCCATTCAAGCGAAATAACTTCAGATCTGTCCAGCTTTTCAGGACTGTCTACACTTTTTAATTCTAAATCCGATTTTACCTTCTCTCTTTCTATTTTTGAACAGAATCACGTATATACGTCCTCAGGAAACAAACATACGTTTACCCTGGCCAAACTGATAAACTATGATCACAGTCTTAACTTCTCAGGAACTCCTGAGTCTTTAATTGTAACAGGATTCCCGGTGGAAATGAATAATGTAAACAAGTATGAATTCTACAGTTACACTAACAACAAATCACTTGCCAGTGAAGTAGACTTCGGCAACTATGCCAAAGTGGTAAATACAACGGGCATGATTAATCCGGATGAAGTGAATTATGTTACAAATGCAAATTTCCCGGCTAAACTGGAGGTTTCAGATAGAATATCCAACATAACTGCAAACGAACATGCTGTTTCCATAGGAGTTACGAACAGGGACACAGATACACTCACGAACCTGTCTATAAATGAAACTGGATTTGTGGGAGAGTACGGAAATTCCATTCACATAATTTCCGGATCGACTGAAAGTTCAACTTATGCAAAACTATCTCCAGGAAATACGCTGTATCTTAATTTTACAGTAATAACCAGGAATCCAGGATTCTATACACTTGGAAATCCAATAGTGAGCTATGAAAACAATAACACTAAGGAGAATACAACTGGACCTTTGGTCGGTTTTTCTGTAGCTGATCCACCCGTTCAGGACGCGGTAAATAACTTACTTTATTTCTATGTTGACATGGATGCGGGCTCGCTCGTGCCACAGCTGAAGATATTATTAACACCCCTTGTTGGCTACTTCTATCTTTTCGACCTGATAGTTGTCCTCGTCGTGATTGCGGACCTGTATTTAGAAATCAGGGCATTCAGGAGATGGAGAGCGAAGAAAAAGAATATGCCCACAGGCGGTGGAAATTAATTATTTTCCACGTATAATTTTTCTTTTATGAAGTTGTAGGCTTTAGTGATTATGTTTTTCTGATTATCGAACTTCAGAAACTTTAAAGTTTCCTCGTAGTTTAGCCAAACATAGGCTTCGTGCTCGTCTGATGTTTTTACCTTTATGTTCTTATCAACTTCCCCGAGAAACAGGGTTAGATCCTTATGGATGTTGTTCTTGTCATAATAGAAATAGTAATCTGTCTTCTCTTCAAACCCGGGTATTATCTTGCACTCTATTCCTGTCTCCTCGAGCGTCTCCCTGAGTGCTGCATCTGTCTTATTTTCTCCCTTTTCTATATGTCCCTTTGGAAAATCCAAATTACCATCCTTTTTCATCAGGAATAGAAACTGAATTTCGTTCATTCTTCTGAAAATAACTATTCCGGAACTACTTTCGTGAACCATTGTTAAGTATTACATGTTATTATAAAATGTTGATTTATATCAATTGCAGAAAATCAATGTCAGGACTATATAGATTCACAATTAATTTATGTATTCAGGGCATTATGGGTCTGTATGGATCAGAGGCAAAGGGATTTCTTCACACTTGACGATTTCGACTTTAGCGGAAAGACTGTTCTTTTAAGGCTGGATCTGAACTCGCCAATACATCCAGTGACAAATGAGATTATGAGTGATACGAGATTCAGATCTCATCTTCCAACAATCGAGCGTTTGAAAGGTTCAAAACTGGTTATTCTTGCTCACCAGAGCAGACCTGGAAAGACCGATTTTACTTCACTGTTGAATCATGCAAGGAAACTTGAAAGGTTGCTTGGTCGCAGAGTCAGGTATATTGATTCACTCTACGGTTCAAGTGCCATATCGGCAATTAAGCAGATGTCAAATGGAGAAATACTGATGCTGGAGAATACCAGATTTTTCTCAGAGGATGTTGTTCTTGAGCCAGAGGATAAGGAAACCGTTGAAAATTCAAATTTTATCAGGAATCTATCAGAAGTGTGTGATTATTTCGTGAATGATGCTTTCCCGGCTATCCACAGGTCCCAGACATCCCTCACAGGTTTCTCAAGGAAGATGCCCAACATTGCAGGCCTCCTGATACAGAGGGAAACAGATGCCCTTAATGCGTTTCTCAAGGGAGACACAAGTAAAAATCTCGCCATACTTGCAGGCGCTAAAATTGAAGATTCTATCACTGTTGCAGAATCGTTCCTGCATAAGGGAACCGTTAATCATATAATCGTAGGTGGAGTTGTTGCAAATGCTTTCCTCTGGGCCTCTGGATATAAAATTGGCAAAAAGAATGAGGATTTCATTATAAAGAACAATAAGAAGTATGAAGCATACCTGAAGATATGCAGAGAACTACTTGAAAAATACCGTGAAAGGATCCTTATTCCAGATGATTTTGTCCTGAATCCTTCAAACAGGAGAGTTGAGAAAGGGGAGGAAATACCCGATGATCAGATACTTGCTGACATAAGCCTCAACAGTATAGCAATGTTCTCTGAGGAGATAAGAAAAGCAGAAAGTATATTCATAAATGGCCCAATGGGAATGTATGAAATTGAACAGTACAGCTTCGGAACGTTCGAGATCCTGAGAGAGGTGGCTGCATCAACCGCAATGAAAATAGCTGGAGGCGGTCATACAATTTCTGCAATTGAAGCCCTGAATATTCAGAACAGGATAGATCACATCTCAACGGGTGGTGGGGCACTCATAAGCTATTTATCCGGTGAGCCAATGCCTGTACTTGAGTCATTGAGGGAAAGCAGGGAATATTTTGAGAAGGTGGAATAAATGGAAAATAACGAGAACAGAATTGATGTAAGGGAAGAACTGGAATTTCTGGAATCTTTTATAAATTCTTCAGAAAAGCAGATAAATCTACTCACCCAGGGAATAGAAGACTATGGAAAAGCACTCAGCGTATTACAGTCAAAGGAAGTATCAGAATCATCAGAAAACCTGATATCACTGGGAGGAGGTGTTTTTGCCAAGGGGAGAATAGAAAGAGAGAAGGAAGTAATGGTAGCCATAGGCTCTGACATCTTCATAGAAGAAAAGCCAGAAATAACAATAGAACGTCTCAAGGGACAGATAGAGGAAGTCAGGAAATCACTCCAGAGCATGAACGACCAGCGAGCTGAAGCACTCAGAAGATATCAGGCTATAGTTCAATCAATCAATTCAGGCCAGAAAGAAGATGTCTCTTAGAGAGAAACTTGGAAATCTTTTCAGAGGGAGCAAGGACGAGATAGAGCTATCCAGATTCAGGGATGAGTATTTTGAAATACTGCTTGAATCAGATGTTTCCCTTGAAACGGTTGAATATATACTGGATATATTTGAAAAGAAACATTTAAAACAGAAAAGACTCAACAGAATAGAGGCTATTGAGAGTCTCAAAGAAATACTGCTTGAAATTCTTCAAAAAGCTAAGCCGGAAATAAATCTCATTGATATGAACAAGAAGCCTTTAATTGTAATGTTTCTTGGTATTAATGGAACCGGAAAGACCACCACAATCGCCAGACTTTCATACATGCTTAAGAATAAGGGAAAAACTGTGGTGGTTGCTGCCTCGGATACTTTCAGGGCAGGGGCCATAGAACAGATAAGATATCACGGTGAAGAGCTTGGAATACGTGTAATATCCCAAACAATGGGAAGTGACCCTTCTGCAATAGCATTCGATGCCATTGAGCATGCGAGAGCGAGAAACCTGGATTTTGTTTTGATTGATACTGCAGGGAGGATGCAGACGAACAGGAATCTGATGGATGAGATGAGAAAGATAAAACGTGTTGCAAAGCCTGACCTGACATTCCTTACGGTGGATGCAATGGCTGCAAGTGATGCCATAGAGCAGGCTACCACGTTTCTGAAAGACATAAAGTTTGATGGCATAGTTGTAAACAAGCTTGATACCGATGCAAGAGGCGGTGCCATATTTTCCATAGCACACATGTTTAAGGAACCGATCTATTTTCTAGGTATAGGTCAAAAGATGGAAGACCTCATTCCATATGATCCCCAGTTTATTATTAAAAAAATATTTGGTTGAGAATTCCAAAGTACTATAAACTTCAATCATAGAATGAATATGCTAACACTGTGAAATGTTGTTGTATATTTGAATTCAAAGACTCATTTTATGTTTGATATTAGCCTGGAAATTTCATCTGTATCCATTTCGGTTGTTATGAGTGGTATATTTTCAACTTCTGAAAGTTTGATTGCCAGTTCATCAACACGATCTGCCTTTACGTAGACAACTGCAGCAGGCTTCAGTGGGTGTACCCTGATGGCGATCATGGGACTTCTTCCCATCTTTACATCAGTAAAGAATATGACTCTCTGACTGGACCATCCATAGAGGAGACTATACTCACTGTAAGAAAATGAAAGTATTGCCTTCACCCCGTTGACTATTGTGTACCCCCTTACATACCTGTCAGTTGGTGCTCCTGACACTGATACACCCTTTATCTTATTGATAATTGTTTTAAGATTTATATCCCGATCATAATCCCTTATGTCGATGAGGGCTTCGTATGGCACGCCAGACCGGTATCGTCTCAGTATTGTGCCTCCATGTTTTGTCTCTATTCTTATCATTGCAGAAACAAATTTTCTTATTGTATTGACACCAGGCGACTGCCTCCTGCCAGTTTCATAATCACTTATCATCGAAAGGCTGACATTCATCTCCCTTGCAAGTTCGCTTTTGGTTATGGAAAATTCTTCCCTCCATTTCTTGAGAGTTTCATTTGGAGTCTCAGACAGAACTATTTCCCCAGCTATCTTTTCTTCTACGTTCACAACCGCTGATGATTTTATTTTATTTATATTTGTCGAATTGATATTCGACAATAGTCTAAACTTTTTGTCCGTGAAGCAATGATTTCATCAGGAGGCTTATATGACCAGCTTCCTGCATTCTTCTCACTGAATACTGAATCCATTTCTGCCCGAATGGAATGTAGGAGAAAGCCATCTTGCCTCTTTTCTGAAGATCGATAAGGTACTGATTCCTGATTCCATTAAGCATTCCGTACCAGACCTCTTTCTTATGTTCCTCGCTTAATTTTACTGCTTTCTCTATCATAAGCTCGTCGTGACTTGCAACCATAAACATTTTTGTGTTTTCAAACATATAGACTAAAATTTCCTCATAATTCTTATTGATCTCATCTTTCGTCTTGAATGCCACCTTTTCGTCCTCTGTATAAGCTCCCTTTACCAGCCTGAATATTCCGCCCTCACTGGAAAGTGCCTCCACATCCTTTTTTGTCCTCCTGAGGTATGATTGGACACATAGACCAACGTTACCTGTCGAAATCTGGCTTCTATAGAGCTCTATGGTTTTATCTACAAGTTCAGATTCTTCCATGTCTATCCACGTGAAAATATTTTTTTCCTTAGCCTTGCTGACTATTCTCTCAAGGTTTTTCTTTGCAAGGTCAGGACTCACTGATAGACCAATTTGAGTTGGCTTTATGGATATCTGGAACTTTTCATCTCCAGCATCGATCTTGTCAAGAATCCTGATATAAATACCAGTTGCTTCCTCTATATCGTTTGAATCTGTGAGTGCCTCTCCCAGATAATTGAATATGGCCCCAATTCCAATTTTCCTGAATCTCTCCCCTCTAGTTATGGCGTCATCGACAGATGGTCCAGCAATCCATTTTCCAGCCAATAATTTTTCCATGAACCCGTTAAACATTAAGATCATGAACAAAATGACAAAGATGTTATTATCCCTTTTCTATCCTTTAAAACCGTTATCCACTATTCATGTTAACCACCTGGCTCTTCATTAGTTTTAGTTCTTAGTGCTGTCGTAACTAAGGAGTAACATGATAGTGAAAATTCCACTCAAACGATGAGGTTTAGTGTCAATGTAACAATCTTTAAACCTATCTCTCTATGCTGCTCTATGTACAGAAAGATTTATTCAACTCTTGTTTTATTATCAGCACTCAGCCTTTTAATTGGTTCACTCTCACTCAGGTTGGGTAATCTTGTGCCAGAAAGCCTGACTGGCCTTACCATATTTGCCATAATTATACTGATTTCATATGGTATCCTGCTGCTGTATTTTGATGGCAGCAGATTCCAGTTTATTGGCGTTATTCTTGCTATTATTTCCTTCCTCATTTCTTCAAACACTGCTCATTTTAATGGATTGACAGATTTTTACTCCTCCAAATATTTAGGAATTGCTGACATAACGATGATTACCGGTTTCTATGTATTTCCTGCAGCCTACATAATATTCTGGATAAAAAGTAATTTTAACAGGGTGACAATACACAGATAATGGTAACCGGTATAATTACAGCGGCCGGTCTTGGCACGAGATCCGGACTCGACGGGAAATTCAGAAAAGAACTGTTGCCGATTTATGATAGAATCGATGATAGACTTGTTCTTAGACCGGTCATCGACGTTGTTTATCGAAGACTCAGGAAGTATGGTTGTAATAAGATAATACTTGTACTTGATCCGGCAGACCAGATGAGCAAGCTGTATGTGGAGTCAAATTTTGAAGACTTTGAGATAGTTTTTCAGAAGGAAAAGAAGGGTTTCGGAAATGCAGTTTTTATTGCTGCGCAGGCTGCAGGGAATTCGGATTTTGTTCTTAATGCG
>JAKAYJ010000028.1 GCA_021816385.1 Thermoplasmata archaeon | reverse complement strand
CGATCTGTCAAGTTTAACCCGCTACTACCTACCGTTATTCCCTTCAGATCATAGGATGTTATATTCACGAAAGCTCCTGAAACCGGAGTCCCGTTCTTAGTAACTGTGAAAGTTATTTCACCTTTCTGACCTGTAGTGTAATTAGTGCTTCCTATTGAATATGACATTACAAGTGATGGGTTCATGACGAAGACGTTGTTGTATGTATATCCCGCACCTGTTTGGTTCTGATTTCCTACAGATGCAACTGCAGTGATGTTTATCTGCTGGTAATATAGATACATTGGATTTCCTGATGAACCAATTGTTGTCATTAGTTTGGAAAGTGCTCTGGGAATTGTGAATGTGAAGTTTGTACTGTTTCCTGTAGATGTGTTGAAAGTGAATGCGCTGCTACTTATGCTTCCCGGTATTCCAGTCATTACTACAGTTATATTTGCATCTGTTACATTTGCTCCCGTATTGTTTTGAACAGTATACATGATAGTACCACTATTGCCTGCATAGAGATGAGAGTTCCCTGAATATTTAGAAGTGACTGACAGACTATTTTTCTCGTTTGTATTCAAGAGTTCTATATTAAGGTAAGTTGATGTTGTAGTTGTGTGAATATCCTTTGCTGGTGGGTTGACTGTTGCAGAAATGTTAACCTCTTCGTTAGGTAAATTGATAATCTGACCACTTGATGATGTTGTTTGTAGAAGCAGGTTGAGATTATTGAATACCTGATACTTCCAGATTGCCTGTCCAGCTGAATTTGTGATGAGCTGGTTTGAAGTTGTGTTAATCAGACCTCTAGCTATGGATGAGACAGATATACTTACAATTGCCCCCTGCACTGGCATTCCTGTGGTCTTGTTAATAACGGTATAGGTTATGCTTCCAGAGTTCCCTTCCTTTTCAACTAGAGCACCACTTAATTTCTGCTGCACCTCAATGTTGTACTTGTAGCTTACAGATGATGTTATCTTTGCCTTGTATACTTCTGTCAGGGTAAAGTAAAGACTGAAAAGGCTGTTGGAGTTTTCTGTTGTAAAGTTTGAGAATTGGCCTGTCTGGAATGCTTCCATATTAGTGAAATATCCAAGGTTTATGAGAGTTGCTTCTTCATTGATTAATGTCTGAATTTCCTTTGATAAATGAACTGCCTGTTGTATGGTCTCAGCCTGCAGTAATTCATTTGATAGATTTGTTAGAAGTGAAGTAACCTGCTGACCTGAAAGATGCTTTCCGTTAAAGTTCAAAGAGGTATATGGTCCGAGCGTGCAACCAACACTGAAATAGGCTGGAGCATCATTAATGAATAGTGCACAAAGGTCGGCTGGATCGCCAGATTCTGTCCCCTGTCCATATATTGCCATCTGGTAGAAGTTTCCCTTCCCAGTTACGGTTTGGTATATATTGTCAAACATGGTTGAATATGCCTCTTCCTTTATGATCGTCTTGATCCCAAGAGCTGCGAATGATGTTGACATCTCATTAGCAATTTCAACTGCACAGGGAGTTTCACTTCCAGGTGCGATCTGGAGTTCTATGCTTACCTGCTTTCCATTGTAGGTCAATGTGCCTGATTGATTGCTCATTCCAGGAATACTCTTGATCATGGAACTTGCCTTTTGCATATTATAGGTATATTGAGGACTAGTTGAATTATACCAAAGTACATTACATGGTGGTACAGTGTTCGACGAAGGTGTTAAAAGTCCGTCATAGACTGTACCATCAATGGTTTGATAGGGTGTTGCATAACTCAAAGCCTGCCTGAAAGTGGTGATATTCAATGGAGTTTCGTTCTCATTGATTCTCACAGCACAGAATACCTGAGATGGCTTTACGTAAATATATGCTCCCGGTGTTCCTTTAACCAGTGAAAGGAAAGACGGAGATACTGGAAGGAGATCTAGCTGTCCCTTTGTGAAAGCGGCAACCATTGAAGACTGCGAAGAATAGTATGGCTGATAGAACTCATATATTTTTGGAGAGTATTGTCTCAAGCCACTGCTTTTGTTTGCATATTGAGCGAAGAAGTAAGGATTGACATAGTATTTATTATATTGATTTGGCAAGATTCCTCCTTCCGGCATTCCGTATCCATTGTTTACCATGAAAGGCCCATCCCCTACCAATCCCGGAGCAGAACCTGTTGCAGTGTTCCAGCCAAGGTCCCATCCATAATAACCATTTCCTGATGAAATGCCAGGAGTATAGTTGAAAAGTCCTTTTACACTTGTAAAGTCATGGTGAACCCATATGTGGTAAGGAAGTATGTAAGATTCAAGAGAACTTGAACGTATTAACAGTGTTGGCTTCGGTACGAATATCTTGACAGAAAGGTTTCCATTTGGAATTACATTGACTACTCCTGGCCACCCTCCCAGTGCAGACTCCATTCTCCAGCTAAGAACAACATCAGCAGACTGCAGATAATACTTTTTCATAACGGTTGGTGAATAGCTTGTATATGTGTGTGTGAAAGGTGCTCCTGTTGCATTGTTATAATCAACCTTGTTCGAGAAGGTGTATGTTTGTGAAGCATTTGCTTTTGACCAGTCCGTCCACTGGACATACGGTCTCAGATTTACCGTGTATACATATGAGTAATTTACCATGCTACCTGTTTCAATGTCAAAGGTTTTATTGTTTGACGTGACGTGAGTTAATGTATAGTTTGTTGCCAGCCATGGTTCAATCTGTCCATTAGGCATTGTTTTGTATAAACTTCCATATATTAACTGATAGATAAACAAATCACCAAATGTTATACCTGTGAATGTATTCAAATCGCCTATAGTATAGTCTAAACCACAGGTGAACGTTCCATTGGTATAACCGGGCTCTTGCATGGTAGTTGTTGGCATTTGCCACGGAGTTGCTGATGAACTTTCAGGCTGCGCACCCAACTGACTAATCTGACTAATACCAGTATTTGCTGAGGATGTATTAATTGGTACTGATGCTCCAAATACAAAAAATGCGGAGCCTACCATTAACAATACCATAAATACTGATAAAACAATTTTCTTATTTATCATTCGACTGGAATCTAATTACATATTAATAAACATTTTCATGAATTTTTTTACAACATAAAAATTTTAATAGGCGTAAGCAATTCGGTTTTTATCGTTAATTTATAAATTCTATGTGTTGATTGCCAGTTTCAAATTATTAAACTTTTTACAAAATAATAACTAATTATTTTATACATTCCATCGTATTCCTTATTCAATTTCAAAAATTTAATTATTTGATTCCCATTTCTTTTTATGGAAATACATAAAAATAATTTGATTTCTTACTGTTTTATGGATTCGGATGGTAATGAACTCCAGTCAATTAATGGAGACTTGCCACTGATACCTGCTTCAAATATGAAATTGGTAACCTCCCTATGTGCACTGGAATTACTTGGACCTGATTATGTGTTTACCACAAAGTTTTATTCGGCGAAAAAAGATCTGCACATTTCTGGAGATCCGACTTTCTTTTTGAACAGAAGTGAATGCAAGAATATAATGAAGGAATTAGACACAAAAAATCCAGACCCTATTCATTTTGAAATGCCGAGAATTGACAGGGAGTTTTACAACAGTGACTGGGTTTATGGTGATTCAAAATATAGTTATCAACCAAGAATTTCAAATTTTTTCGTTGATGAGAATTGCGAGATTAAAAAGGATTTCAAATTCGATGATGCTGATTTCAACTATATTCATCAGAATGAACATTTATTTCTGCCTGTTAAAAATCCTGATAGGAATTTAGTAGAGGCATTTTCAGGCCAGAAAGATGTGAAAATAATGAGGCCCAGTGCGTCTATAGGTAACAATTTTCAAAAAATAAGTGTTCATAAGGCAAATATAAGGGATGTTCTGAGACATATTCTTTATGAAAGCTGTAATTTTTATGCTGAAGTCATATTCAAGTATCTTTCCAGTTCAGAGAAATCAAAGGGAACATGGAAAGACTCGTCTAGTCTGATTATGGATTATCTTTCTAAGATAAGAGGATCTGAAAATGTAAGAATTACAGATGGGTCTGGACTTAGCAGGGAGAATTATCTAACTACTGGATTTCTCTCTAACATGCTTCTGTATGCAAGGAGAAATTTTGGTAAAAGTTTTATAGAATTGATGCCGACCTCAGGATATGGAACACTCAGGAAACGTCTAGATTCGTTGAAGGATTTTGGGATTTATGCAAAAACCGGAACCCTATCCGGTGTTTCTGCTCTCAGTGGTTATATTAGTTCATTGGACGTTACATTCTCAATAATTATCAATAACAGCCTAGATGATGGAGCAATTCGCCAGAAAGAAATAGATGGAATTTTATCAGAGTTTATCAATGGGTATAAGAAAAAACATTATTCCTGAAGATGTAAATTTCTATTTTCCCTTTTTCATTTGAGCGGCAACTACTGGAAAAGAATTGTTGAAATAATTCATCTTTTCTATTTTTTATAATTGTCATGGTTCAAAAGTGATAATGACATTATCTGAAATTTTCTTGTGATCTTGAAACCGTATCTTGAATACAAATGGGAGGCCTTCTCTGATGTCCAGAGAAAATATGCATGCCTGATCCCATTTGCTTTCATGTTGATCAGCGTGGTGGTTAATAACCTGCCCCCGATCCCCATGGATCGGTAAGCTTCCAGAACCTCGAAACAACCAAATCTCTCGCCCGGAGAAAATTCAAATGGACCTTCTCCACTTGCGTACATGGAATAACCAACAATCCTATTATCCAGTTTTGCAATTGAGATTTGATCCAAGCTTCCATGTTTTATTACACCTTCAACTCTCAGATAGCAATCATAGGGAAAATTACTTCTTACCATTTTTAGAAGTTCTTCGGTTTCTTCAATTTTTAAGTTTCTGATCTCTGCTTCATTTTTTTCCTTTTGAGTATAGTGGATTTCTCCTATGTCTGCTTCCATAGCCAGGGCTTCTGAATCTAAACTGAAACCAAGTTCCGTGAGTAAGTCATAAAGCTCAGGATATTTCTCTTTATCGATGCCTGGAAAAAAATATCCAGGTGAAAAATTGGAATAATATATTCTTTCAATACCCATATCCCTTGCATATTCTATTTGCTTCTTCAAAAGTTTAATAAATTCTATTCTATCGGTGAATCCAGCACAAATTACCCATGCTTCCTTCCCTGAATTTTCCTCTCTGGGCTCACCCCTTCTTTTACATAGAAGCGAGAAGGCACCTTCATTTACCTGCTCACCTATTGGAACCACATGTGGATTTTGAAAATATTTCCTTTCCAGCTGAAATAGGGATGTTGGATCAAATTTATAGAACTTATTCCAGATTTCCAGTATTCTTTCTCTTTCTATACCCTTAATCATTATTTTTGGAATCCTTAAGGCCTTAACTACATTTTCTATAAGTTTACCATGTGAGTGAACCTATCAAACTCTCGATTGTATTTATTTGAATTGCTTAACTTAAGGGAACTGAATTAAGAAGATGAAATGCAATAAAGTGGGAACGATTTGAAGCCTGAATGGATAAGACATACTGGTTATGAGTTTAGTGTTTTTGTGATATAAAAACTTTAATAATAGAGATTGAATATTTATAAAGCACATCGAGATGTGGTTCTAATGTGCCGCATGTTTTCTTTGTCTGGCGATTTCTCTAATGAATACCGAAAAATAATGACATCTTTTCTTGACGTCACCAGACACGATCCTCTTTCTACGAACAGCGATGGAAGTTTCACGTCTCACGATCATGGTTATGGCTATGTCCACTATGATAATTCTTCTCTGGAGTTTTTCAGATCAAAAACCCCTGTTTTTGAATCACTTATTTCAGACTTCACGTCAGGACAGTTTATCATGCATGCGAGAAAAGCAGCCCCTGGAGAACCAATTGGGACACTGGAGAGTCATCCACATTATGAAGTTGATGAAGATTATGAGGTATTTCTCGCGCACAATGGGTGGTTTGATAAAAAGGCAATTGCCATGGAGCTTGGCATTAATAACTATGGAAGATACGTGGACAGCCAGCTATTTCTTAAGTATGTTATTTCATTCGATGGTGAATTCAGAAATCGTCTGGAAAGAGCCCTCTCCTTTGCTAAGGAGAAAGAATTGATAAAGTCAACTGCCAATCTGATGATTCTCTCAATAGATCGTAACACCCGGGAATCAAGGCTATATTACTATACTGATGTTAAGGAAGGTCGGGAATATGGCGATTATGTGAGACTATACCACGGGAAGACTGACCGCTGGAATGGAGTGTTTTCCTCAAGCATTATACAATCTGATTTCTTCCCGAAAAATGTATCTACGGAAGAAGTGAAGAGAGGTGTTGTAAATGAATTATAATTTTCTGTGAATTGAAAGAAAACCTGTTTAACTAGAAGTGATGATATTTTAGCTGTTTTATTCCTTACTTCCTTAACAACGAGATTGACTAATAACGTTAGAAATTCATACTTTTTTAAAGATTGGCCAAAAGAAAAATCATAAAACTTTGAACATGAAATTCATTTAAATAACATGAGGCTAAGACTAATATACAGTTTCCATTACTGTTAGGTATAATTAGGGTGGTGACAAGTTTTGGAAATTCCTTTGGAATTCAGATCATTGAATGAGATTGCAGGCCTGATAAAAAGTAAGGAAATTTCTCCGTGCTACATTTTGGAAAGACTCATTGAACGGATTGAAAAACTGGATACAAAAGTCCAAAGTTATGCAAGACTGAACTCAAACGCGCTGGAAGAATGCAGGAAGATAGTAAGGCTGTCAGAATATGTAATGCCAGTTTCAGTTAAAGATTTATTTGACACCAAGAACATTGAAACAAATTATGGTTCAATGATCTATAGAGGTAACATTCCCGGGAAAGATGCAACCGTGGTAAAAAATATCAGGAAAAAAGGTGGGATAATTATAGGCAAAACAGTAACCCATGAGTTTGCGCTTGGGATCACATCATCTCCTACAAAGAACCCATGGGACCTTAGAAGAATTCCTGGAGGTTCAAGCGGGGGATCTGCTGCAGCTGTAGCAGCTGGAATGTCAGTGTTTGCTACTGGAACAGATACGGGTGGGTCCATAAGGATTCCAGCAGCAATGTGTGGTGTTACTGGCTTGAAACCAACTTATGAGTTAATATCGAGATCTGGGATTTTCCCTGAATCATGGTCCCTTGATCACGCAGGTACCATAACGAGGTATGCAAGCGATCTGATTCTCGAACTGGAATTCATGACTGGAAAAATCTATTCCAGTAAAAGGGAGGGAACAGAAAACTTAAAAGTCGGAGTTGCCTGGGAATTGTTTGACTATTGTGAACCTGGGGTGCGGAAGGCTTCATTAGCTGCCCTTGAGAAAATTAGAGGTGAACTGAATATTGAATATACTGGTGTTAGAGAGGAGAACCTAAAATTTAAAGAAATGAAGAGACTTCATGAAATTATTGATACATGTGAAATAGCACTAATTCACAGGGAGAACTATGCTAAATATCCAGACAGCTATTTGAAAAGTTCTATTGAGCAGATAGAAGAAGGTCTGTCCTTCAAAGCAGTGGAGTACATAAATGCAAAAAGAAGCAGAAAAAAGTACAGGGAACTACTGGATGCAAAGTTTAGGAACCTGGATGTAATTTTAATCCCTACGCTGAAAGATGTGGCTCCAATCATAGATAACAAAAAAAATACAAGTGAACATGATAATAATTCTGAAATAGATTTTCTTTCGCCATTGAATTATTCAGGAAACCCAGCAATATCTATTCCAGTTGGTTTTTCCAAGGAGCTCCCAGTTGGTATGCAGGTGATCGGCAGGAATAATTCGGACTTGAAATGCATTGAATTTGCTTCCCTTGTGCAGGACCGAACAGATTGACATAAAACGATTCCGCCTGGCTTTTCCTGAACAATGATCTCTTAGGCAGAGTATGACCAGATTTAGAAAATAATAAACACATATACCTCAAAATTCCATTATATGACCAGAATCAAATACAGAAGGAGCACTTGCTTCTAATACACGACATGAAGATGCATCTGCCAGTTTATTGCCTATGAAAATTTTCATATTTTTTTTAAATAAATTTATCGTTTCAAATAACATACTGGATTCAATGGAAATTGAGACTGTAATTGATCCCGACAAAATGAAGAAAATGATCCCCATAATAAAGTCGGCATGGGGGATGAACACCATGGATCAACTGGTGAAAGATATGATAGCTGCCATGAGATTCCACGGAGGATTGGCGCTTATAGCCATGGAAGATGGCAATGCAATAGGAATGCATTTCAGCTTTACAGGAAGGAGAAATGGCAAGATATATCTATATTCCCATATGACTGGAGTTCTCAGTGATAAAAAGTATTCAGGCGTAGGATTCAAATTGAAAATGAGGCAGAAGGAATGGGCTATGGAAAATGGATTTGATCTTATAGCATGGACATACGATCCATTAATGGGTTTGAATGCAAATTTCAATATTCGTAAGATTGGCGCGATAGCCAGGACATATCTGAGAAATTTTTATGGAGATATGGAAGATTCCCTTAATTATGGGATTCCAAGTGACAGGTTTGTGGCTGAATGGCGGATCCTTGATGATAGGAAGGCACAGGGAAAGCCGATGCTTAATATCAATGCGTTGGAAGGAGATACGGAGTTAAATGTAAAAGAACTGCCAGATGTGATATCGTTCAAAATTCCAGAAGATTTTCTATCAATGAAGAAGAATGATAAAGATGCCGCCTCTATGATAAGACTTTCCACACGTACAATTTTGGAGAATTTATTTTCATCCGGATTCACAGTGACAGATTTTCATAGGGATTCCTCATCATATATCATGACAAGATGTGGTGAAGAAGACCCCGATTTCCATGAAAATATTTTTAAATGATCTTGGTACATTGATACTCAAATATTTCAAATCTTAATTTTGGTGTCAGATATTGATTATCAGACTTAAAAGTGCCGAACGTTCTGGGAGAGTATCAACGAGTACATATTCATTTTCTGAATGAGCTCCGTCACCCACTGCACCTAGACCATCTATTACCGGACAATATTTAGAACAGATATTACCATCGCTGGCTCCAGAAACAGAAACTTCATCCAGATTTATTCCAATTTGACTTGCCATAAGCTTCACTTTCTGGAAGAGTTCACCTGTCAGCTTCGTCCTGATCATAGGTTCTCTCAATCTGTATTTGATTGATGCCACAGAGCCTTCTACATCTGGCTTTACTGATTTTAGAAATGATAATACCCTTCCGGCAGCTTCTTCAGAACCGTATCTTAAGTCTATTCCAATTTCGCAGTAATCGGGTACCACATTTGTTCTCGTACCTCCACTGATTGTGCCTATATTAATTAACGTGCCATCATCAATACCGGCATAAAAAACTCTAATCTTCTCGATTATAGAACTCATTGCATTTATTGCATTGACACCTTTATTCGGATCCAGCCCTGCATGTGCAGACTTCCCACTGGTGCTCAATGTTATGGTTCCGACCCCTTTTCTTTCTGTTTTTAGATTCCCATTGAGAGAAGCTTCCATGACCAGGGCAAATTTAGATCTTTTAGCTTCCTCTTCTATTATGGACCTGGAGAATGTGGAACCGATCTCTTCGTCTGATGTTACAAGCAAAACAACTCTGTTCTTAAGAGTCTTCTTACTTACTAGATAGTCCAGGGCAAAGAGGGTCTGTACCAGTCCTCCTTTCATATCAAAAACACCTGGTCCATAAGCCCGGCCATTTTCAATCCTGAATGGATTTTTCAATGTTGTTCCCTCCCCAAAGACAGTATCATAATGAGTTAGGAGCAAAACCTGCTCGCTTGCATCTGGATTGAATACACAACGGAGATCGTTTCCAGCAGATTCAGATTTTATCAATTCGCATTCTACTCCATATAGCTTCCTTATTTTGGTTTGAAGGTAACCTGCAAAAACATCCAGAAGTTGTTTATTTGTTGAAGGGGTTTCCATGCTTACCATATCTCTGAGCATTTCTATCATTTCACCCTTTCTGGCTATCATATTATCCAGTATTTCTATGATAACACCCCTTCTTCAACTTTGAATTTGTTGAGCATCGATTCATTCAACTGCACTCCTATTCCTGGAGAATTGAATGGTTTAATAATTCCATCATTCATTTCAAACAGTCTATCCACTATATCCTGGTTGAAATATCTCTCGTTGGGAGAAGTGTCACCCGGATAGTCTATATACTCACTGGATGCCATTGCTATGTTAAATGCTCTTCCAATTCCTGTTTCAAGCATACCACCGACCCATGAATGTCCCTTATTTTTTCTGGCAATTCGTGCTATGAGATTGGAATTATACAATCCACCAACTCTACCGGGCTTAATGTTCACGACCTTACATGCACCCACTTCAAAAGCATTTTCTGCTATTTCTGGGGACGTAATGGATTCATCCAGGCATATTGGTGTTGAAAGCAATTTTGAAAGTTTCGAGTGGTAGATTATATCATCATGATAAAGTGGCTGTTCCAGATAGACTAAGTCAAATCTATCAATTTTTTCAAGCAGGTGAAAATCCTTAACAGTATAATCACTGTTGGCGTCCGCACTGAGAACTATATCGGGAAACTGATCTCTTATGGGCCTTAATATTGCAACTTCTTCCCCTTTCTTGATTTTTACTTTGATCCTTTTGTATCCTTTATCCAGTGATTCCTGAATTTTTTGCAGGGTAATATTTATTTTATCGATTCCTATGGAAATGCCAGCATTTGCATAACCTCTTGGCTTCTCACCTAGAAACTCGAAAAGAGGTTTTTCCGCTATCTTGGAATGATAATCATAGAGCAACATTTCCATGGCTGCCTTTGCCATGTTGTTTCCCCTGATAAATTTGGAATCCTCATTGAACTTTTCAGGCAATGGCATTCCTTGAACCAATTTCACAAGATAACTCCTGATAATGTGAAATGCTGTTGTATTATCCTCCGGCCCATAAAATGGATCCTCACTCGTAATTAATTCCGAGAATGCCCTGATCCCTTCATGATTCAGTTCAAAAATAATAACGTCCTTGTCCGAGGTAGTTCCAAAGCTAGTGGTGAACGGAGATTTCATTGGAATCTTCAACTTGTAATATTTCAGGTTCATTAGCAAT
>JAKAYJ010000027.1 GCA_021816385.1 Thermoplasmata archaeon | reverse complement strand
ACAAAAAATGCAAATCTATAAAAAAATAAGTTTAATAATGTTTAAAAATTATAATTCACATCATTCTTTTACGCTAACAATGTCTCCAAAGGCCTCTTTTAGAGTACTTTCATATGAGTTGAAGACGTCATCAGGTAATTTTCCTCTGCCTTCATAGCATTTCCTTACTAGATGGAATTTAAGTTTTTTTAGTTTCAAATCCATTATGAGGTGGGGTAGCGTAAAAGGTGTTCCATTGGATAGTTCCACTCTATGAATGTCACCATAGGGTAAAGATACAAATTTAGGAGGTTGTTCCTTGAGAATATTCTCTATATTCTGTTCGATTTCTTTCCCCCTGGAGATATTGTCATCCACAAGTTTTATCAACTCCTCCTTTGTAACATTATATGTGGTTATTTCACCAGCAACTGGAACCATACGCAAACTATTAGACATCTGGGTAGTATAAAGATCTCTCCTCCTCTCTTTCCCACTCATCATCTCAAACTGGAGAACCTCACTTTCAGTAAAAATAAGGTAATACTGAGTATTCAAAATAGCCGCATTGTCAATTGAACCAATTATGGATGTCATAATTGTTATAAGTAAGTAAATTATAAATATCTACTGGAAAAGTTAATCCTGTTTTTACATCATCTAATGCTGCTTTGAATAACCAGGGAGGGGTGATTTTAAGTAACTATATGATCATTTAATTTTAAGCAATATTTCCTCCAGCTCTGATCGTTTACTATTACTTAGTAATCTGATCGTTGGAAGAAAAAAATTTTCAACGCAACTTAAAGTAAAAAAAGAATAGGATGAAAGGATATAAGGGTCCATTGAACAGACCTCATATCATATTGAACATGGCACAGAGCATTAACGGCTACATTTCAAAGATTTCCGGAGAGAGGGCATACATATCATCGGAAGAGGACAACATAAGGGTGCAAACCCTGAGGAATAAATCAGACGGAATTCTGGTTGGTTATAGAACAGTCATAAAGGATAATCCCTCACTGATTGCTCCTCAGAATGAAAACTCACGAAGGCTCATAATTGATCCACATTGCAGTCTTACTCAAAATTACAGGGTAATGGATGGAAAGAGGAGAACCGTTATACTCAATTCAGAAAAAAATAAGAAAATTGATGATAATATAGAATATGTATACTGTGGAAAGCCTTTCAGTCTTGAAAAATCACTGGAAATAATCTATGAAATGGGTATTAGGTCAATGCTCGTAGAAGGTGGAAAAGTAACAGCTGAGTCATTTTTAAACAGGGGACTTGTGGATGAAATGTACATGTTTATAGGGGACCTATTTCTTGAAGAAGGTGGAATACTTTCTCCAACCACAGATAGGGAAATAAGAAATGTTATACTCGATGTGAGGATTATGAAAGGTGGGTTGCTGCTTAAGATTGACCCATCAAAATTTAAGAGGGAAACGAAATGAAAAGTAGTGGATATATGAGGCTAGACTGGGCCAGAACACACATGCCTGTTGTTAATAGTATAAGGGAAAGAATGATCAGGGAAAAGCCGTTCAAAGGAGTAAGAATCGGCATGGCACTGCATGTTGAGGCCAAGACAGGAATTCTTGCATTACTGATGCAGGAAGGGGGAGCAGATGTAACGATGTCGTCATGCAATCCCTTGAGTACAGATGATGCTGTTGTGAAATCCCTGAAGGAAGATTATGGGATGAAGGTTTTTGCAAGAAAGGGCGAAACTGAAGAAGAATATTACGAATATCTGAACAAGGTAATAGACAGTAAACCACAGATAGTTGTGGATGATGGCGGAGACCTTGTGAAGCTGTTGCACACGAGCAGATCCGAAATGAGAGATGGTGTTATTGGCGGTAACGAAGAAACAACTACCGGCGTGAACAGACTAAGGAACATGGAGAAGAAGGGTGATCTGAAATTCCCAATGTTCGATGTTAATGATGCACCAATGAAGCATCTGTTCGATAACAGATATGGAACAGGTCAGAGTGCCCTTGATGGTATAATGAATGCGACAAACATACTTATTGCTGGAAAGAGGGTATCAGTTGTTGGATTCGGTTTCTGTGGTAAAGGAGTTGCACTGAGAATGAAGGGCATGGGTGCAAGGGTTGTAGTAACAGAAGTGGATCCGGTAAAGGCCAACGAAGCAACAATGGAAGGATATGATGTGATGCCCATCAAGGATGCACTTAAAGTTTCTGACATGGTTGTAACAGTGACCGGGGTAAAGTCAGTTGTTGATTTTGATTCGCTTAAAGACGCGAAGGATGGTATAATACTATCTAATGCAGGTCATTTCAACAATGAGATTGATCTTGATAAGCTGGAGAAGATGAGCAAGCAGAGTGAGCAGGTAAGGGATTATGTAAAGGGATACACACTGCAGAATGGAAAAAAGATCTATGTTATAGCTGATGGAAGGCTGGTAAATCTGGCAGCTGGCCAAGGGCATCCAGTTGAAATTATGGACATGAGTTTTGCCATCCAGGCTCTGACAGCAGAACATCTCCTCAAAAATCACAAGGATCTGGAGAACAAAGTCTACCCCGTCCCATTTGAAGTGGATCAGGATGTTGCAAAAATTAGGCTGGAAAGCCTTGGAATCAAAATCGATGAATCAACAGAAGAACAGATCAGGTACAGTGAATCATGGGAGGAGGGCACGTGAGCGAAAAGAAACCTGTAGTACTCATAATAATGGATGGTCTTGGCGACAGGCCATCCGCCCTTCTTCATAATAGGACTCCAATGGAGTCAGCATATATGCCAAACATGAACAGGATGGCGCGAAATTCCATAAGTGGCCTCATGCATCCATTCAGAGAAGGAGTTGTCTGTGGTTCAGATACATCTCATCTATCCATCCTGGGGTATGATCCAGAGAAATATTACACTGGGAGGGGGCCATTTGAGGCTCTTGGTCTAGGTATGAAAGTAGAACCAGGAGATATTGCATTCAGGGCAAACTATGCCACGAGGGAGGGAAAAATCATAACTGACAGGAGAGCTGGCCGTATAGATAAAAGCACGGAGCAGTTGAGCAAAGATATCTCTTTCAATGTAGATGACGTTACCATCCAGGTTGCCTCAGGTGTTGAGCACAGGGCAGCATTACTCATGAAAGGTTCTGGTCTTTCAGACAAGGTCAGGGATACAGACCCACATGAAGCTGGCAAGGAATATCACGAACCAGAATTTTCCGAGGAAGAGGGCAGAAAGACTTCATATATACTGAAAAATTACATGAAAAAGATGCGTTCAATCCTTGACTCACATCCTTTCAATCTGGATCTGATTAGTAATGGAAAAATGCCAGCAAATGAATTGTTGATTCGGGGAGCCGGGAGTGCACCAAAGCTTGAACCATTTGAGAGAAAATATGGGATGAAGGCCGGGTACGTTATTGGAATTCCAATGATCAAGGGACTTGCTGAGATGATTGGGATGGAGAAGATTAATGTTGAAGGAGTCACAGGAAGCACAAACACAAACTATAAGGGAAAAATAAAAGCTGTAGCGGAAGAAATAGGAAATTACGACTTCATCCTGGTAAATATTAAGGCAACCGATGTAGCTGCACATGATAAGAATCCATTATTAAAGAAGGAGGTAATGGAAAGAATAGATGAAGCAATGGAACCCCTGGTAGGTCTTAGGGATAAGGCATTGTTCATCCTGACAGGAGATCACTCAACATCTTCAGTCAATGGTGAGCATACTGGAGACCCGGTACCAATCATGTTTTACAGTGATGGATTAAACAGGAGGGAAAGTGAAGCCTTTAATGAAAAGTCATGCTCCAAAACTGGTTTTTCACTGAGAGGACTGAATGTAATGGACTATGCTCTTCAACTGACAGACAGGCTTGAAAAATATGGGGCTTGATACCCAGACATTAATGTAAGTTTACCTTTAATCACGAATTAAACAAACATTTTGCTTCACAACATATAGCTTTGAAAGTAAATAAAAAAATTTATTAAGATTTTGCAAGATTTTCCACATCATTCGAAAGTTTCTCTGATCTTTCCTTGCTGGAAGAATGAGTGAAGAGTCTTATGATTGGCTCAGTACCTGATGGTCTTGCAAGTATCCAGTCATGCCCATTCCTCAATTTAATTCCGTCCATTAATGACACTTCCCATCCATTATACTCATTCTTGAGTCTTTCTATTAGAGAATTAAAGTCAGATTTAGCAGGAATTGTCTTTCTTGTAATGTAAAATTGTGGAAGGGACCCTATCAGGGTTTTCAGGTTACTATTCTCTTTGGCCATTATGTCCATGATTATCCCAAGTGACATGGCACCATCCCTGCAATATTGATGATCACCATAAATTATGCCTCCATTCTCCTCTCCACCAAGTCTCGCTTTTTCATGGATCATTGTCCTGGAAACTATGGGTGCCCCAACCCTTGTCCTTATTACTGTTGCTCCTTCCGTCCTGCACACTTCTTCAAGCGCATCTGAAGAGCTGACCGGTGTTACTACTTTCTCTCCTTTCTTGATATAATATTTGACGAAGAGTGTTAATGTTTTATCTCCATCGATAAAGTTTCCATCAGAATCAATGAAAACGGCTCTATCAGCATCTCCATCATGTGCAATCCCAAAATCAAAGCCTCCTGACTTTACAAGATCTATTAAATATTTCAGGTTAGCTGGCTTTGGTTCAGATTCCCTTGATGTGAATAGGCCATCAGGGTTGGCATTAAGAGTAACAACTGTTGCACCCAGTCTTGAAAGCAATTCCGGAGTTGTAAGATATGCAGCTCCATTACCAGTATCAACAGCTACTCTAAACCTCTTTTCGCGGATCTTCTTAACATTTATCATGCTCATAACTCCATTGACATATAAGTCGAACCCGGAATTATCATGGAAACTTCTGGCTATATCATTCCATTTCGACACATTGAATTTTTTGGAGTAATATATCTCTTCAATTTTCTCTTCCTTTGTCCTCTCAAGCTCAGTTCCATCGCTGTCTATGCATTTAATTCCATTGAACTGTGGAGGGTTGTGAGAAGCGGTTATCATCACCCCAGGCAATCCACGTTTCTTGCAATAATACTGGATAGCTGGTGTTGGCAGAACTCCAATCATAACTGTTTCTGAACCTGTGGATAAAATTCCGGAGTTTACTGCATTAATGATCATATCCCCAGAGAGCCTGTTATCAGAACCTATTACTATTTTCCCATTGAAAAATGTTCCTATAGCCTTACCTATCATCATGCAGAATTCTGGTGTAAGATCCTCATTGGGAATTCCCCTTATACCATTGGTACCAAACAATCTCTTATTTGTAGCGTTTTCACTCATAATACCCTATGGGCTGGTTCTATTTTAAAATTCTATCACTTGTATAGACTGTATCTGTTTCCTCTCCATGTTATTTCCCTGTTTTTAGAACCAACAAGGAGATTCCACACATAGAAGAATGGAAGAACAATCTGTACAAGTACGTAAACAGCCTGCTTTCTTCGCAATCTTCTGAACATCTTGATCTCATTCAGTACAAGGGGAAGGAAAAGGACCAGGAAGTAACCTGAGACAAGCAATGAAAGCAATATAGCCCCTATGAAAAGAAGTGCTGATGAACCGTATAGTAATATTCCTATATAGTATGCATTCCTGCTTTTGCTCAGTAAGAGAGATGTCTGTCTTATTGACCATTCCCTGAAAACGGGCCAATCGTCCGGGGAATTGATGGTGGCTATGCTATCTGGAACATATGCCACCTTTTTTCCCTTTGCCTTACATAGGTCTGTTATTGCCATGTCGTCAGAAACTGCCTCAGAGAAATCGACCAGACTCTTTTCATCAAACAGGCCTTTCCTGAATGCAAGGGAGCCGCCCCATCCGAATACCGTAATATCAGACTGCATCATTCCCACACCCACAAATCCCCAGGCTGTCTTGAACTTGGACCAGAAGCCATTTTTTGCCTCAAAGTAAGGGAATGTTGTTGATATACCGTAAGATTCATCGGTCAGGGGACGCAGTAGATTCACAAGCCAGTCTTTATCTGCAAGCACATCAGAATCTACAATTACGAAAGCATCATAATCATTAAATTTCCTCAGTGCGGTTGTTATGGCTTTTACCTTTCCACTTCCTCCTGATTGGCATTCGTTTATAACGTATTCTATCTTATTGCGTTTGATATGATCAGCTGAAGGGTCATCTTCCGAATCAATGACCGCTATGATCTTGTAGTTTTCATAACTTTGTTCTTTCAAGGACTTAAGGTCATCATCTAAAGAGTAATCTACGCCTCTGCATGGAACTATTACAAGCGTTTTAAATTCTGGGTTTCCTAAGTACTTCTTCTTAAATCTTCTGGGAAGTGAAAGATACAGTTGTGCAAGAAAAATTATAACAATAAGCGCAATGATAAAATAAAAAATTCCTTCAATAAAATAGTCTAGAAATAGCTGGGTCATTTTTATGTCTAAACTAGACTCATATCTTCTGCATCTACCTGCCCAACACCGTTGATGCCTCTCAGGATCTCCTCGATCTTATCCTGTTGCCCCTCATCATCCCTGACGACAACTTCAAGGCTTATTTTCTTGAGTCCGAAGGCGATTTCCTTGATCTCAAGGTTGGATATTCTGCATTGATCTTTCAGGGAACTTTTAATTTTCTCGGACATCTCATTCAAATCAGAGTCAGACTCTTCTGGTAAAACTGAAAATGTAATTGCCACATCTGCCATCTTCATTACCTCATGGACCTGTAAAGTTACATTTCTCGCACGTGTAAGGCGTAGTGTGCTCCCTGCAATTTCTGCATCTCCCTATAATGTTTTCTCCACAGTTAGGGCAGTCGAATATAGAATAGCCCTCACCTATCAGACCTTTACCGCATGAACTGCAATCTTCTTTGTTTCCCATTGAACATCCTCTTAATCGCTCATAATTTCAATTTCTTATATACATTTATTGTTTAAATTCTGTTTCACTCGATTACATGTCATCTCACACACAGTGAGAGAATTTTTAATCGACTAATACATGTACCTTTATGTTCATACAGGTATCAAGCTCAAAAAAGTCAGATAGTTCCATTGAGGCAAAAGCATATACTGTTAGTGAAGAGCCCCCCTATCTTGCTGTTCTCATCAAGCCGCGACCTGGTATATGGGATGAACTAATGGATAGGGATACCATGTTCATCAAGTTGAGGGAAAAGAAAGTGATCGAGGTCGGAATAAAGCAGCGTATAGAAGTTGGAGAAAACTCAATATTTTTTGTCACATCTGATGATGAAGAGTTTAAGGGAATATGTGGTGAACTTTCGTAATGTTTCCAAAGAAATTCATCAATCAGAATATAAGAATAATAAAGGGCAGAATTTATACAGCTTCAAATTTCAAGGATAGTGTTTACGGAGAAAAGCAATTAAGGATGAACGGAGAAAATTACAGGCTCTGGGACCCAAAGAGGAGCAAGCTTTCTGCCGCCATTTATAATGGTTTTTCTGGTATGCCCATACTGGAAGATTCTGATATCCTTTATCTTGGTGCATCATTTGGTACTACTGTAAGCCATATATCAGACCTTTCCCCTGATGGGCACATTTTTGCCGTAGAATTTTCCCCCGAGCCATTTTCAGGACTTTTAAAGCTTGCAGAGAGAAGAAATAATATTTATCCCGTCCTTTCAAATGCCAGGAATCCAGATAAGTATTCATTCTTCATTGAAAGGGATCCGGAGATAATATATCAGGATATTTCACAGCGTGATCAGCTATCAATTCTCTTTAATAATCTGGACTGCTTCGAGCACTGGCAACATACTATTTTCATCCTCAAAGCAACTTCCGTGGATTCCTCAAGGAAGCCTTCCGAAGTTCTTAACGAGGTTGTGGGGCTATTGAAAAAGAGAGGAGGAATTCACATAATTTCCATAACAGATATTTCGAATTATCACAAAGGACATTTTCTGTTGTTTCTAGAAAATGTTAAATAAGTTTGTTAAGGCATTTTTTTTAAAATGATTTTCCAGGGATATAGAGATATCATTCTTTTGACATTTATGAAAAAATGGCAATTGTTGCCCTGAGTTATATAAATTTTTAAGATTCCTCCATTGAGGGAGAAAAATATGAGAATAATTTAAGATAAGGATAGAATAGGGGGATTATGGATACTGAGGAAGAAAGCAATGGCCCATTCCAACTGGAATTTTTCAAGGAAAATGGGTTTCAGAGGAAACAGTGCATATCATGCAAAAACTTTTTCTGGACGCAGAACCCTGGTAGGATGACGTGTGGAGATCCTCCCTGTGACTCTTATGGGTTTATTGGAAATCCCGCGGGTAAGGGACCATTATCTCCTGATCAGGTCAGGACAGAATTCATTAGATATTTCTCAAAGGATCACAAATACATAAAACCATACCCTGTGGTACCAAGATGGAGGGATGACGTTCTCCTTGTCAATGCTTCAATTTATGATTTCCAGCCTCATGTTACTTCAGGGCTTGTTCCGCCCCCTGGCAATCCACTTGTTATGTCACAGCCATCAATAAGGATGAATGATCTGGATCTGGTTGGAGTTTCCGGGAGGCATTTAACGTGCTTTGAGATGCTATGTCATGATAGTTTCAACAATAGCAGGGAAAGCCATTACTGGAAGGAAGGAACTGTTTCCAGATGTGATGGATTCTTTTCTGAAGTAGTGGGAATAGAAAGAGGAGAAATTTCATACAAGGAGAAGCCTTGGTCAGGAGGAGGAAATGCAGGAGATGCTCTGGAAGTTTTCGTCAGGGGTCTTGAAGTGGGTACACTGGTGTTCATGGATTTAAGGGAAGACCCGGAAGGTAACATAGAGATTGAAGGATCAAAATATTCCCGGATGGAAATGAACATTGTTGATACTGGATACGGGCTTGAAAGAATCAGCTGGGTTACCCAGGGTTCACCAACTGTATATGATTCAACATATGGTAGCGTAATTTCTCATATACTCAGAGAATCGGGAGTTGAACTTGAAAATATCTCAGAAATGGGAGCAATAACCCAGATATATTCCTCAGATCCGGATAGGTTGCCATCGGAAATAGAGAAAGAGGTGAGGAAAGTTGTTAGGGATGATCTGGCAATCAACTGGGATCATGTTGAGAAAATCAGGCAGGCATATGTCCTTGGCGACCATGCAAGATCAATAATACTTCTTTCCAGAGATTATGTCATACCAAGTAATGTAAAGGTTGGCTATCTTTTCAGGCTACTTCTCAGGAGGTCCTTCAGGGCAATGGATCATCTTCATTTCAAGGGTACCCTGATGGAAATAATAAAGCTCCAGGCTTCAAACATGAAAGGTATTGTTGATGATTTTCCAGAGAAATTTCTTCAGGAAATAATTGATGAAGAGAGGGATAAGTATGAAAAATCACTGGAAAAAGGAACTGAAGTAGTAAGGAGGATCCTCAAGAAAAAGGGAACAATGGAATTCAGCGATCTGGAAATGCTTTACGATTCCTATGGTCTCGTTCCAGATTTTGTTTCACAGATAATGAAGGAACAGGGAAAGGAACTGGTTGTCCCAGCTGATTTTCATGCAAGAATAGTCGAAATGCATTCAAGAAAAGAAGAAAGAATCGGGGAAAAGGATGGAGTTTCCATATTCAAGGGCCTCGAAACAAGACCGCTCTATTATGACGATCCAAACATGCTTGAATTCACATCCATTGTCCTTGAATCCTCAGACGATCTTCTGGTAACCAACCAGACTGCCTTCTACCCAACGGGAGGTGGTCAGCCATTTGATACTGGATATTTCCAGGTAGGTTCAAAAAAATACAGCGTGGTAGATGTATATAGGGAAGGGAATGCAGTTGTTCACAGAATAGTGGGTCATATCGAAAAAGGGACAAGGGTAAAAGGATATGTTGATGTAGCAAGGAGGAGACAGCTTATGGTTCATCATACATCAACCCATCTATTGCTTGGCACACTAAGAAAACTATTGGGGGATCAGGTTTGGCAGGCGGGAGCCCAGAAAGGTGTGGAATCATCAAGAATTGATATTACCTACAACGGCAAGATCACAGAAGAAACTATCAGACGTATAGAGCATGAATGTCTTTCAAGAATTACAGAAAACAGGAAAGTAACTTCAAGATTCATGGACTGGAACAGGGCAATTGATACCTACGGGTTCAGGCTTTTTGAAGGAGGCGTTCCATTATCCAGGAAGCTTAGAGTGGTAGAGATAGAGGGAGTTGATGTGGAGGGGTGTGGCGGAACTCATCTCTCCAGTACAGCAGAGATAGGATTTTTGAAGATTCTCAAGGTGGAAAGCATTCAGGAGGGGATATATAGATTTACATTTGCTGCGGGTAATGCAGCACTCAACTATGTTGAAAGTGTTGAATCGGACATGAACCAGATTAAAAATATAGTAAGATCAACAGAAGACACGGTTCAAAAAGTTGAGAAGAGCATAGAAGAACTCATCCACTTAAGGGATGAGGTAACTATTGTGAATAAGGAGATACTGGCACATCTCTTTGATGTGGGAAAGAAGTTGATCTTATGCGACACCACTGTCTGGATAGTAAATCTGGAAAGAGAAGAACTTTTGAAGCTGGCAGTCCCAATGGCTCTGGGTAAATCAGGTACTTTCATCCTCTCCACAAAAGGAAAAAAGACCATTGTGGGCAGGAACAGGGAAGAACTTCAAAAACTGGTGAACTGCATATCAAGAATAGAATGGGATGGTAAGGGCCAGGTAATCCCAATCAATCAAGACCAGCTTAAAAGTGAAAATTTAATAAACTAAATTTAGCATAACGAATACATATATGGCCGGCACCAGAAATCAGGACGAAGATGAAATAAGAATATTCTCGTCTTTTTTCACAATCCTAAAGGTTGAGAGAGACAACAACATCCTGACTTTTAAAATACCAGAAAGTGAGTACAGCAGTGAAAAATTCGAGCAACTATACAATGCCCTGAAGGAAAAGGGGTTTTATTCATATACAAACGGCAAAGGCGAGATCATTTCTTTCAGGAAAGTAAATAACAGAAATAGGGCATACTTGAAATTCCTGCTGATAATACTAACCATTCTATCCATAATCTATGCAGGTTATTCATATTCCGCAAGTTACTATTCTGGGATGAGCCTGATCTCGATCTTCTCACTGACTATCATTTA
>JAKAYJ010000026.1 GCA_021816385.1 Thermoplasmata archaeon | reverse complement strand
CAGGGTGATAAAATTATTTCTACTCCCGTTATTTATACATGGGATATTTAGATGATAGAAAAAATTGAACCGGTAATACTTTTTGTAAAAAATTTCAAGGAAAGCAGAATTTTCTACAGGGATCAGCTTGGGCTGAAGGAAGAATCTTCCTCAAACAGCGAAAATGCGAACTTTGTTAGCTTTAGACTGTCAAATATCACATTTTCCATACATGGAGGATATGAAGGGATGAATGGCGGTCCTTTGAGTATTCATTTCATCACTGAGAACATTGAGGAAGAAGTAAGAAGATTAAAAACCTTAGGAGTCAGGTTTGCAAGGGAAATAGAGGAAGTCCCATGGGGAGGGAGGGAAGCTACTCTCATTGATCCAGATGGGAATGAAATAGATTTATACCAGCCATAACAACCATCTGAACGCATGACAAATACTATGTAAACGGCATTTCTGAATGTCAGAATTATTTTCCATTATACAATCCAAAATATTGATTTTCCATATGACATTACCAACCATGACAGAAAAAGAAGAAAAAAAAGCAATACTGGTTACAGGAGGCTCCAAAGGGATAGGAAAAGCAATCGCAATCAAGTTCGCAGAATCAGGATATAATGTTGCAATCACCTATAATAGATCAGAAAAGGAAGCCACTGAATTATCAAAGAAATACGGGAATATTTACCCATTCCATGTGGATGTAACAAACAGGGAACAGATAAGAAATATGGTAAAAGAAATTCATGGAAAGATAGGCACCCTGAAAGTAATTGTAAACGATGCAGGCATGTGGCATCTATTCCCATTTGAAAAATTCGAGGAGGAAAAATATCAACAAATCATGGACACAAACCTGAAGGGTCCAATATACATTGTTCTCGAAACACTTGATGACCTGAAGAAGAACAGGGGCGTCATAATAAATATAGCTTCAAATGCCGGAGTTGGAACTGCAGCAATGAACACTACATTCTATTCAGTATCAAAGGCTGCACTTATTATGTTAACAAAAAGGATGGCCCTTGAATTTGAGTCCTACGGAATACGTTCAAACGCCGTAGCACCTGGATGGATCAAGACAGATCTCACAGTTGGAGGCAAGACAGGTGAGGAGATAAGGGAGCTCGAGGAAAGCTTCATCTCCAGATCTACAGTAAAGAGAACTGGTAAACCAGAGGATGTGGCAGAACTTGTTGCATATCTCGCATCGGACGCATCAGAATTCATGAATGGGCAGGTTCTCGTGATAGATGGAGGGAGAAAGGATAACCTGACCCATTCTATTTAAGCGGCACTCCCCTTCCATGTCATCTTTTCTTTCCACTGACTTTCTTCTGCTGTTCCTTATAGAAAGCACAGTATTCTGACACATTGCACTCATCACATTTTGGTCCAACAGGCCTGCAGATTTTCTTGCCGAACTCAACCATCATGGGATTCAGGCCAAGCCACATTTTTTCCGGAATTATGGATCTCAATCTCATCTCAGTGACATCCGGATCGCTGGAATCAGACCATCCAATCCTCATGCTTATCCTCTGCACGTGTGTATCCACAGCAATCGCAGGTATGCCAAAGCCATCTGCCAGAACAACATTTGCAGTTTTTCTACCCACTCCCTTAATCTCAGTCAGCTCCTCAATTGATCTTGGCACCTGGCAGTCATATTTATTTTTTAGGAATTTTGCCGCCTCTATGACTCTCGCAGCCTTAACAGTTTTAAAGCCAACCCTGTTGATTATGGATAATACATCATCATAACTGGCTTCAGATAATCCATTGCAATCATGATATCTATCAAACAGGCTTCTTGCAGCCCTATCAGTTACCTCATCCTTCGTCCGGTGTGACATTATTGTAGTTATAAGGACCCAGAAGGGATCAGAGAACTCAAAGTGGTGCGGTGGACTCTGTTTTTCCATCAGTTCAATAATTCTTGGAATGTTGTTTTTGTCATCGCTCCTTTTGGAAACCATGAAAATGTGAATATAAACTATTTATTAAGGTAAGTGCATTCAGACCCATGGAAAGTTATGATTTCCTCATTGTTGGTTCCGGGATAACTGGAATCAATATTGGAATGGAGCTCAGTAAAAGAGGTTTCAGGACACTTAACATAGACAGGTCAATGGACCTTGGATATCCTGTTTCCGGAAGTTGCTTCATTCCACTCAGTACATTCAACCGATATTTCCGGAATTATGAAGAACATGTTAATGGAATTTTCACATCCGTAATCATCAGTGACGATAGTTCTGAGGAAGAGATATCACTTCCTGCTGAAAAGAACATAATAAGCCTGGACAGGGAAAAGATTGTACGCCAGATGGCAACTGAACTTTCCCGTATTGGTGGAAAAATCAGCATAGCATCAACAATGGCATCATATAATCTACGGGAACAAGGCAGGGTGAATATCAATCTGAAGAGGGAGGGAAAGGATGAAACCATTGAAGCTGGGAAGATCATAATCGCAACCGGGAATCCTGAAGAAAGTTTCCTGAAGCACGATAAAAACTGTATAATCAGAAAGTCAAGTTCCGTTTATTCAAGGGGAAAACTTGGAAAGTTTCCCGTGGAAAGTTTCAGGGTTGCAATGAATAGGGATGTCGCATCCATAGAAGCAATTTACATGGGGTCCAGGGAGGTGCTTCAGATAAACCAGGAAAAAGAACCGGTAGTAGGGGCAGAAGCCACGTTCAGGTACCATACGCTGACACATAGTTGTTTTCCTTATTCCAGCCCGGAGATTTTTGTATCTGGAAATATGCTTGGAACAGAAAATCTAACCGGTACAGGAATAGGATATTCCATGGATTATAACCAGTTCCTAACAGATAATATTACTGAGGACAGGGAAAAACTTCTTGAAAAGTATAACTCCATGAACTTAAAAAATGATTTCACCAGAATGGATCTGGTCGATTCTATCCTGTACAGGATACCTGTATACTCCTAGTCCTCGAATTCCTTTAGCAGGTCAGGATTACCCTTCATCTGCCCCCTCATCATCTTCTTAAGGGCACGATTTCCCTTCATCATTTTCGCATTTTCCTTCATGGCCCTGAATTCTTTCAGGAGATTTCTCACATCTTGTTCGCTTGTTCCAGATCCTCTAGATACCCTTCTGATTACCTTTGCATTTATTATTTCAGGATTCTCAAGTTCCTTATATGTCATAGAATCAAGTATGACCGTATATTTGCCTATTTTTTCCTGTGCGGCATCAAGATCGAGCATATTGCTGGCTCCCTTTGGCATCTTTCCTACGGGTATTGAATCAAAGAGCCTCTTCATGAGTGATGGTTTTGCGAATTTCTCCCATATATCATACATATCCATGAGGTTGAACTTTCCGCTCATGATCTTTGTCATTGTTTCTTCTGCTTTCTCATCACTAATGTCTGCTTCCTGTGCAACATCTAGCAGGGCCTCCGGATCACCCATGCCAAGAAGCCTTCCAAGGAATTTCTTTGGGCTGAATATCTCAAAATCCTCCAGATGCTCGCCAGTTCCTATCATGTAGACGGGAACACCTGTCTGGGCAACTGCACTCAGTGCACCACCAGCCTTTCCAGTCCCATCCATCTTTGTTATTATTACGCCAGTAAGCCCTGTTGCTTCCATGAGGGACTTTGCCTGAGGTCCAGCCTGCTGTCCAATTGTCGCATCCATGACGAGGAGGACCTCATCAGGGTTTACCGCTTTCTTGAGCTTCGTGATTTCATCCAGGAGTTCGCTGTCCAGTGAATCTCTTCCACTGGTATCAACAATCTTTACCTGGATATCCTTCAGTTCATCAACGGACTGGTTGAATATCTTTACGGGGTTCTTTTCTCCTTTCATCCCAAAGAACCTGGCACCAGATTGCTCTGAAATGGTTCTCAACTGTTCAAATGCTGCTGGCCTGTGTACATCACATGCCACAAAGCCCGTAGAAAGACCCTTCTTTATGAAGAATCTTGCAAGCTTTCCAGCAGTGGTTGTCTTTCCCTGACCATATAGACCAACAAGCATTATTGTCTGTGGTTGTATTTTCAGGTTAGAGGACTTGCCCAGAATTGAGAGCAATTCTTCATAAACTATTTTCAAAATGTAGTCTTGCGGTGTCATTCCCGCTGGTGGCTTCTCGTTTTCTGATCTTTCCTCTATCTTCCTGCTGAGATCAAGAGTGAGTTTTACATTAACATCGGCTTTGAGAAGAGCCCTCTGAATATCTCTTATCATCTCCTTTATGACATTCTTGTCAATATAACTGGAGCCAGTAATCTTCCTGAAAGTCTCCCTCAACGAGCTTGACAGGTTATCCAGGGCCAAATCATCTCACCCCTAATATTCCCTCCACCTGTGCCCACATTTAGCGCACGTATAGATTGCCGTTTCAGGTTCATCTGCAGCCCTTGTCTGCTTCAGAACGTAATAAGCACCCTTGTTTCCGCATTTTGGGCACACTGCTTCTGAGTCAAGTGGTTCAATATGAACTTCCTCCCTGATCATCACAACATCTTTTTCAGTACTCTTTGCCACTACCTTCCCATCCATTTTCCTGTTACCCTTTTCTTCATGTCCACATACCGGACAAATATTCTTGTCCCTTCCAGGTATTATAAGTGATCCGCATTTTGAGCAAAACATAATCCCATATATCCTGTCCTGATATTTGTCCATTACTACATGATTTTTGTTTTTCCTATGATTATTAATCAATCATCCTCTGTGAAAATTTATTTTAATAGTTTGGCATGTGCATGCATGGTAAAACTTGATGATGCCATCATAGCAAGACTTGATCACGCAGGGCATAAATTTGAGATTCTCGTAGACCCAGACGCTGTAGAAAGAATCAGGGAAGGAAAACTGGACATGGAAAATGATCTAGCCTCTGAAGACATATTCAAGGATGCCAGGAAGGGGGAAAAAGCCGGAGAAGAAGCCATTAAAGAGGTATTCAAGACAGACGACATATCAAAGATTGTATCTGAAATAATAAAGCGTGGACAGATACAGCTTACAACAGAGCAGAAACATAAAATGGTGGAAACGAAGAGAAAAATAATCATAAATACAATCTCCAGGGAAAGCATAAATCCACAGACAAACGCACCAAATCCTCCAGCAAGGATAGAAGCGGCAATGGAAGAAGCAAAGATCCATATAGACCCGTTCAAGCCAGTGAATGAACAGATAAACATGGTACTGAAAGAATTGAAGCCAATTATTCCCATAAGGATGGAAAAAGTCAAGCTTGCAATAAAGGTAAGAGGAGACGCTTATGGTAGAATGTACGGTGATATCAGCCATGAGGGCCAGATACTGAAAGAGGAGTGGGGGAAGGACGGAAACTGGATGTGTGTAATTGAAGTATCTGCTGGGATGTATGGAGATATAATTTCATCGCTTGGGCGAAAGGGAAAGGACGATATAGATATAAGAAAAATATAAGGACGAAAAATTTCTTTGCAGTTCAATTGAAATAATTAAAGAAACAATATATAAGAAGTTTTCATTGCCCTGTTAAAGAGAGATGAGATAGACAAAATACAAAATGTATTAATTAAGATGAGAAATAAAGGATGTGATTTAAGACGAGAGAAATAAAAGAGATTGTGTTTCCAGGAGATGACATTGATCCGGGAAACCTTAAACCAAGAAATGGCCTGCACAGGGATGCTGACGGGAAATTAACATCACAGTATTTTGGCGTGATACAGAAAGGGGAGGAGTACATAGATATAGTCCCGTTCAATGGCAGTTATTTCCCAAGACGTGGTGACAAGGTAATAGGAAAGATCATGGAGGTAGGTCCATCAATGTGGACAGTGGATATAAAATCACCTTACATGACAATGCTTCACATGAATGATACACCATGGAGAACAATATCCGGCGACCTGAAGAAATTCCTGACTACAGGCGACTATGTGTATGCCAAGGTAATGAATGTAAATGAAATAAAGGAAAGCTGGATTACGCTGAAGGAACCAGGAATAGGATTGAGAAAGCTGGAAGGGGGGCACATAATGTCAATTCCTGCACCAAAGGTGCCAAGGATCATAGGAAAGAACGGTTCCATGGTCAATATGGTAAAGGATGCAACATTCACAAGGATTGTAATAGGACAGAATGGACTTATATGGATAGATGGACTCCCTGAAAACGTGATTGTTGCTTCAGAGGCAATAGGCCTAATAGAAAGTGAAGCGCATGCCACAGGACTGACAGACAGAATTACAGAATTTTTGAAAAGTAAAAAAGGTGAAATTAATGGGAACACCCAGTGATAAGAAACTGATAAATGAGAATGGATTAAGACTTGATGGAAGAGGAGATGAAGAACTGCGACCAATCAAAATAACAACGAATGTTCTTGAAAGGGCAGACGGAAGCGCCTTCATGGAATGGGGAGGCAACAAGATACTTGTGGCCGTATATGGTCCCAGGGAAGCATACCCCAAGCACACCCAGGATATTGAAAAAAGTGTTATAAAAGCAAGATACAATATGGCAGCTTTCTCTGTGGACGAGAGAAAAAGGCCGGGACCAGACAGGAGATCAACAGAAATATCCAAGGTAATTTCCGAAGCACTGAACGCAGCAGTTATGGTGGAACAGTTTCCAAGAACGCAAATTGACGTGTTCATAGAGGTCATACAGGCAGATGCAGGAACCAGAATTGCAAGCCTGACAGCAGCTTCAGTTGCCATTGCGTCAGCAGGCATACCGATGAGGGACATGGTAGTAGGATGCTCAGCTGGAAAGGTGGAGGACAGAATAGTCCTTGATCTTTCAAAAGATGAGGATAATTTTGGTCAGGCCGACCTGCCAATGGCTGTACTTTCAAAGAATAAACAGGTTGTACTGATACAGATGGATGGAGACCTTTCCAAGGAGGAATTCGGGAAAGCTACAGACATGATAATCAAGGCAACTGACAGAATAGCTGAAATTCAGAGAAAGGCGCTCTCTGAAAAATATAAGATTGAGAATCTATCTGAATCACAGAATGGAGGTGAGTAAATGCCCAAAGATGCAAGTGGAATCTTGTCAGAGATAAAGAAGGGATACATAAGTAAAAAGTTAAAGGAGGGAACAAGAGCAGATCAGAGAAAGCTCGATGAATTCAGAGCAATCAGGATAGAGCCAAATTTCATTCCGAGAGCCCAGGGCTCAGCATTTGTGAATCTTGGAAAGACTAAAGTTCTTGTAGGTGTGAAGGTAGAATCAGGAGAGCCATTCCCAGATACACCAAATCAGGGGGTTCTGACAACAAACGTTGAAATGCTGCCAATGGCATTCCCAACATTTGAACCGGGACCGCCTAATGAGGAGTCCATAGAAATAGCAAGGGTTGTTGACAGGGGCATAAGGGAGAGCAAGATGATAGACCTTGAAAAGCTATGCGTTGAACCAGGTAAGAAAGTAATGATAGTTTTCGTTGATATTGACGTACTGGATTATGACGGGAACCTGATAGATGCATGCACAATGGGCGTAGTGACTGCACTGCACACAGCAACATACAAAGTTGATGAAGCATCACCAGAAACAAAACTGCCGGTCAGATCCATGCCAATATCTGTAACAATGGCGAAAATAGATGACGAACTTGTCTGTGACCCTGATGTTGAAGAGGAACAGATGTCAGATGCCAGATTGACCGTAACATTCACAGAAGATGGACATATAAGAGCAATGCAGAAGGGTAACTCAGGTTCATTTTCCATGGATCAGATTAAAAAGGGAATTGACATGTCGGAAGTAGTTGGAAATAAAATCAGGGAATACATCAAGCAGGTGATTTAAAAATGTCAAGAAGAACGTTGAAAGTTGGACCAGCGGGCAGATTTGGCCCAAGATACGGTGTCACGGTAAGGAAAGTATGGAGTGAAATCTACAAACAGAAGAAGGCGAAATACGAGTGCCCGAAATGCAAGCAGCTGAAAGTTGTCAGGATAGCATCAGGCATCTGGACTTGCAGGCACTGCGGATACAAGTTCGCTGGGGGGTCCTACAATCCGGAATTCTCCCAGAGAGTAAAAGAGGAACTGGTAGACAATGCAGTATAAGTGCATAAGATGCGGTCGAATTCTCGAGAAGTCCCTAGGAACCAATGAAATAGAATGCGAGTGTGGTTCCAGGGTTTTCCTGAAGGAAAGACCAAATGTGGAAAAAGAAGTAAATTCAAGATGAGCATCCAGCATGGATAAATTCACCCAGTTATCCAACGAAAAACTGTGTATCAGGTGCGCTGGAAGAATTTTTGCAACTGTGGGTCACACCATGACTAACCTGGATCGTGGTAACCATATTTTATTCACTTCCAGATGTCTGGGATATGACCTCAATTTTGTTGAAGAGAAATACTGTTCGTTGTGTTCAGGAATATTTCTGGAAATCCCAAAATATGCAGAAGAGATTCAAAGGAGGCTTGCTGGCTACGAATACCGGACAATCCTTATAGGATCATCATTTCCCGCTGATATACTGGAAAAAGAAAAGGTATTACAGGAGAGATATGGCAATCTTGGAGAACCAATAAAAAAGGAATTCAGCCGTGAGCTTGGAAAATATTATCTGGATATGACTGGAAAGGAATTTGACAGAACTGATCCGGATATAATGGCAAAGGTGAATGTGGAATACATGTCAATAGAATTCCAGATAAAATCTCTTCTTATATATGGTATATACAACAAGAATGTGCGTGGGATTCCACAGACAAGATGGATTAAATACTCTGAAAAAACAGATACAGTAGAATCGGTGATCGGGGAACAGCTCAAAGTGATGGGAAAAGGAAAGGACTATGCGCTCCATGGAGCTGGAAGGGAGGATGTTGACGTCAGGATGCTTGGCAATGGTCGGGAGTTTGTAATTGAGCTAACGGAACCAAGATTAAGAAGTATAGACCTTAATAAGTTAATGGAAAGCATAAACAAAACAAATCTTGGAGTTGTAGTCTCATCAATGAGGCCATCAAGCAGGGAGGAGATTAAAAACATCAAGAACGAGAAGCATTACAAGATATACTGCGCAAAACTTGAATCTGGCAAACCTGTTTCATGCGAGGAATTAAGGGAGATATGTAAGGAATTTAACGGGAAAGTTATATATCAAAGGACACCATTACGAGTTAGCAGTTCCAGATCTGATCTTGTAAGGGAGAGAAGGATAGCTGAAATGTCAGTGGAATGCAGGGAAAATGGTGATCACATATTAACCATTGAGGCAGAAGCTGGGACATATATCAAGGAGCTCATCAGCGGTGATGATGGCAGAACAAGTCCAAGTCTCGCTGAGAAGTTAGGTACCGATATAAGGATCAGGGAACTGGATGTAATAATGATCAAAAGGTGAAAAAAATGGTAAAAATGTCACATGGACCGAGGTCAGGATCAAGAATGACCATGACAAAAAGACTGAAAGATAGGGGAATGCCAAGAATAAATTCATACATGAGAAAATTTGAGGTAGGAGAATTTGTGGCAGTGAATATAGATCCATCTGTTCATAAGGGAATGCCATTTCATAATTTCCAGGGCTTTACTGGTGTTATTGAGGGCATGCAGGGAAGATGCTACCTCCTGGGTATAAAGGTGGGTGGAGTGAGAAAGACCATTATCGCCGATCCTGTACATCTGAGAAAAATCAAGGTGTAGGTATGAATATAAAATATATCACATCTTCAGAGGCCAGGGATTTACTTCAGGATCTGAAGGAAAATTCACCTGAAGAAGCAAAGGAATTTGAATATGTGAGACAGTTTTCCAGACTCAGCAAGAAGGATGCAGTTGAAGCCGTAAAGAAAATATCTGAGCTTTCTGGTTTTTCAGAGGAAGTTTGTGTAAAGATAGTTGATCTTATGCCATCTAACATTGAGCAGATGCTTGCAATTTTAAATTCTTATAAACTCACACCAAAAGATGAAGTTTTAAGTAGTATAATTGATTATTTAAAAGAATTGCAGTGATAACATGGAAGAATATGCTTTCATTCTGGACGTTCTAATGCAGGGTAGGTCTACAGATCATTCATATAGCAGGACACCTCTTGTTTTCGGTTTGGGGGAGACTGAGTTCAAGCTTCTGGAAATGATTCCAAAGGAAGGTGCGATTCTGACAGTTGGTGATAAGGTATATATTGGAAAGGACCTCCAGAAGAGGGATAAAATCATGACTGTGAAACGCAGAATAGGATATGAGGAATTATCATCGTCTGCAGTAACTGAATTGCCATATATACTTGAAAATATTGTAAAGGAGAATGAGAAAAAATACGTTGACTTCTTCAACAGGGCCGAGTCAATCAATTCTAGAATGCACACTCTTGAACTTCTTCCAGGACTGGGAAATAAAACCATGTGGTCAATCATCGACGAAAGGAAAAAGAAGCCATTTGAATCATTCAAGGACCTTACAGACAGGGTAAAAACGGTTCATCATCCTGAAAAGATGATCGCGGTTAGGATTGCGCAGGAAATTGACGGGAAGAACGAAAAATACAGGATTTTTGTTAAGCAATGAAGCTTTATACGGAAAAATATGGACAGGTCCTGTTGAGGGACAAGAATATCGCGCAGATAGAGATTTCAAATCTTGATGAGGCAGAAAAAGTTCTTGAAATAGGTCCGGGAGAAGGATTCTTAACGCAGTTTCTTCTTGAAAAATATCCAAAGGTAACAGTTGTGGAATCTGATCATAGATTTGTGGATATTCTCAGGGTAAAATTTTTTGATTATATTGAGCACGGTCATCTAGAGATCATACACGGAGATTTCCTTGAATATGCGGAATTAACACAGGATCAGATAATAGGCAATGTGCCTTACCACATTTCCTCAAAAATTGTCCAGAAATTATCCACGATGAGGTTCAACAAGGCTGTCCTCATGTTCCAGAGTGAATTTGCAACAACCCTGATGGCAAAGCCTTCCACAAAGGAATATACAAGAATGACTGTATTCGCCTACCTCAACTTCAACATTGAATTTATCAGGCTTGTTTCAAGAAACAGCTTCTCTCCTGTTCCGGGTGTAGATAGTGCCATAATATCCCTGAAAAACCATGATAATTTTCCAGATCTTGACAGGAATTTTGCAGAAATAAAACTGAGGCAGATGTTCTCTCAGAAAAGGAAAAAGCTCAAGAATGTCATCGAAAACTGCCCCGCAGAATTCCAGGAGAACCGGGTCGATCAACTGCCACCGGAATCAATCGTGACTTTATTACGTAATTAATATGAATTCCGGTTAATGGGGGCAATCGACTGGCCAGATAATTTAGAAACAAAATATCATTCTGCAGGAAGAA
>JAKAYJ010000025.1 GCA_021816385.1 Thermoplasmata archaeon | reverse complement strand
ATAAACTGAATGAGCCCCTTTGTCGAGGTCATGGGACATAGTTATTATATTTCATTATCAACCTTAAGGATTTCGCTTTCATCCCCTCCCTTTCGGAAGGGGATTTCCCGCTCAATTTTGTTAAAAAATTGGTTTTGTACTTGAAATTGCCCTCCCTGATGTCAGCCAAACCCTGCCTGACCAGCTCTTTATTTATGAATATCTTGTTCTTAAGAAACACATATGCATAAATCATTTCCGTTTCCTGTTTTGAGTGTGGATCAAATTCAAGAAACACCTGCTTTCCTTTCACATACTCATTCAGGTAATCCATCACTTTATCTGATTTGCCTGGATTTGCTTTCACTCCGAAAAAATTAACCTTGACTCCAGTGTTTAGTTCGATAGTATTAATGCCAACAACGCTAGTAACCCTGTATAATTTCTTTGCTCCAGGCCTTGGCTTATCGGGCAATGTGAGTGGATTGGCATCCTTTATATTTGGTACATAGCCTGTTTCTTCAGTGATCACTGGACTTTTGGCCCGTTCCAGGAATTCTGCCCTATGCTCATAGCCAGGAGGATTATTGCCCTTGCTTATCTTCTCTTTGATCATAGCAATGAAATTTTGATTTATTTCATAACCTATAGAGTTTCTTCCCATTTCATTTGCGGCTTTCACAGTGGTACCGCTGCCAAGGAATGGGTCAAGTACGGTGTCGCCAACGAAAGAAAACATCTTGATTATTCTTCTTGGCAACTCTTCAGGAAACATAGCTTCGTGCCCAACTTGCCTCTCTCCATTGAAGTGCCAATGCCCTGAAAAGCATTCTTTCCATTCTTCCTTTGTCAATTTAGACCTTTCCTTGATCTCTCTGGGTACTGAGCGTGAACCCTGCTTCTTGAATATTATTATAAACTCGTAATCAAACTCCACGAGGCCATTCGGCGGGTATGGGTATGATCCCATTACGGATGCTCCGCCTGTTGTATTCATGGTAGTTTTCTTCTGCCAGATTATAGAGCCCATATAATCAAATCCGATCTGTTCACATTGGGTAATGAATTCAGAGTGCAATGGAGCTATTTTGTACCTCCCATAGACAGTGCTTCTCAGGAATTGATCCCCAATGTTAATGCACATCCTCGTACCTGGTTTAAGCACACGATAGCACTCTTTCCATACAGAGTAGAGGCTTTTCAGGTATTCATGAAGGGATTGCCCATAGCCTATCTGCCCTTCTGCATCGTAATTCTTTATATGCCAGTAAGGAGGTGATGTTACAACCAGGTCAACGGCAGAGTCTTCAATCTCTTTCATCACCCTGCTATCAGCATTTATCACTTTTGCCAAAATCATATAATCCCATCTTTTGCCATTAATCTTTACTGCCTAAAGGCAATTTAGAAGATTTATGTATAAATCTATGCGGCTTATAATAATATTCTTGAATCTATTGTACTTTACCGAACAATAATCTCCTTTATAAATTTAAAAGAAAAGCAATGGCATATTGATCATTAATACGAGCATTTGCCGATTTGAGGAGTTGCTTGATATCTTGCCTTGTGCCTTTGCATAGATAATTTTCAATCTGAAATTGTTATACTAACAGCACCAAAAAAAATGTCGCCTAAACCATGGAATTCTGGTATGAATCCGTTGTAAAATTCTTCATTTAGTGGAACTGGCAGTATAACAGTTCAAGAAACAGAAATTAAGATAACGACTTCTTGTTTTCTGATGCCTCAATCGAGTTCCGGGCTATCTCAAGATTGCACGAATTATTCTGGCTGCACCACTTTTCACATTTATCAGCATCGTCTTTGTTGCGATAATGCAGCTTGCAAACCCCACACTGAAAAATATCTATATCGGCCATTACCATCCTATTATCCCCCGATATATGATTTATTCTTCTATCAATGAGATTTTCATTCCTATGTTTCTTTTCTCTGCTGTTTTTCCTGCAACAATATCAAGGTGTTAATACCTGAAAAGAAGATTCTCATACACATTGAGAATTTTCTCTTCTTTGAGTATTATGCAGCAAGCAATTTGCTGGTTTTTTCCAGGAAGCGTGGTGGGGTAGGATACAGAACATTCCACACAATACTCATAGGTTTTGACCCCTCGTGGCTGAGATATTCCACGGGTCCAAGAAAAGTATATGGAAATGATCCTGAAGTATTCTCCTTTTCTTCTCTTACGAAGAGAAGGATTCTTGTCTTGTTTTCTTTCTGGTTTATATATCTCTGTCCAACTTTGGATTCCTCTGAAGTTGTGCTCTGGCTCTGCCAGTGGAAAAGTGAGTCGCTGATGGAGTAATCACGGTAAAGAGTGGACGGAGTATAGTCCTTTTCTGATTTGTTTAGGGTGACAAAAAGGATTTCTGTGTTCCATCCCGGAAGATATTTTACTCCTTCTCTTACGCTCTGAGGATTCATGAAGTCCATTGCCACAAGTATCTGATCTCTTGTGTAACTACAGTAAACATCAAGTGGGCTTTCAAATCCCGCATCATATGTACGATCAATGAAATCGATTGATGAAAGATTATACTTCAGAAGTTCAAGAATTTCATCGAATAGAACTCCTGATTTTCTGATCTTTAGAATGCCCTCTTCGGGGAGAGAAAAACCGCACTGATCGTAGGATTTCTGCCACACAGTATATTGGAACATATTTATCATTCTTTTCTCCTCTGGTTTCATGATGTTATAATCTAAAGTTTCTTTAGAATCTATAACAGAAATCAGGAAATTGATCCACCTCCTTGAATCTATGGAGCATATTCTTGAAAATGCCTTTGTCATAACTGGTTCCAATGGTTCATTGAAGTCAGTAGAAATTCCAGCTAGGACTTTAAGCCTTGAGAAACTGTGTTTATTATAAAGATCCCTAGTATCGACACCATAAAATTCAATGAAATTTTTCAGGTTCAATTCCTGTCCGGTATCACTGGAAAATGCTGAAATTTTTGAAATGAACCATGATCTTGTTCCTGTTGCTTTTGTAATATTATTAAGGATGTATTCTTCTGCCTTTTTCTCAAGCTGTATATAACAGCCTGCAGGAACGTTTGGAAATCCCTCTTTCATCTCCTTTTCAAGTCTCCCCGAACCTGAAGAGAGAATTGAAGTGAACTTCTTTTCGAAACTGTAGTTTGCGTTTGCCTGTCCTACGAAATCAAGTACAGTCAGGCAGTCCTTGTTATCGCTGATTCTTAATCCACGACCAAGCTGCTGAATAAAAACTGTAAGACTTTCAGTTGGCCTGAGGAATAGAATTGTGTTTATTTCAGGTATGTCCACGCCCTCATTATACAGATCTACAACGAACACAAACTTAACTCCACTGGTAAGTTTAAACCTTGCATTTCTTCTTTCATCTTCTGAAGAGTCACTTGTCAGGTAAACAGATTCTATTCCATAAGAATTGAATTGATCCGACATGAATTTGCAATGAGCCTTGGAGACACAGAATCCAATTCCCTTCACTTTCCCGATATCTGTGTATTTCATCACTGAATCCACAATAAGGCTTGCACGTTCCATGGACGCAGTGCTTCCATTACTGTAAAGCCCACTCAAATAGTCACGATCATAGCCCCCTCTGCTCCATTTTGCAGTTTTAAGTGATATACTGTCTGTTACTATAAAATACTGAAAGGGGGAAAGAAACTTTCTATTGATAGCTTCTGGAAGCCTTATTTCAGCTGCAATATGATTGTCGAAATACTGAAGTATGTTCTGCCCATCCATTCTTTCTGGTGTTGCAGTTAGTCCTAACAGGATTTTTGGTTTATAGTATGTAAGAAGTGGCTGGTAACTTGAAGCCGGCGCGTGGTGGAATTCATCAACTATAATGTAATCATAAAACGAAGGATCGGTGATCTCTGTAAGTTTGCGACTGTTCACCATCTGGATAGAAATGAAAATATGGTCAATGCTCTGGGGATCAGAACTACCAACGTTGAGATCACCGAAGTTGTAATCTTTCAGGACGCTTCTGAAACAGCCGAGACTCTGCCGCAGAATATCCTCTCTGTGTGCAACGAAGAGGAGTCGGTTTGGTTTTCCAGGGTTATCGAGACAAAATCTCCTGTAGTCCATGGCAGAAACAACAGTTTTTCCAGTTCCTGTAGCAGCAACGATAAGATTTCTGTTTCTGTTATGAAGACTTCGTTCTGCACTCAACTTGTCAAGGATATCTTTTTGATATGCATATGGATGAATGTCTGGTATGAATGGAACAGTTTCTTCGTTTGAACCAAATTTTTCAGACAAAAGCGAATTTTTCAACATATCAATTTTCGCGTGCGAATAGATTTCGAAATCTTCGGAATTCCAGTAACTCTCAAAAGTTCTATTTATCTTTTCCATAGCATCTGGCAGATCCCTGGCAGTTATCTTGACATTCCATTCAAGTCCACTTGAGATGGCTGCATTTGAAAGATTGGATGACCCTACATAAGCAGTTGAGAAACCGCTCTCCCTTTGAAACACATAGGTCTTTGCGTGAAGTCTTGTGCGTTTGGTATCATAAGATATTTTTATCTCTGTGTTTTGCAACTGGGAAAGTGCTTCAACTGATTTAATATCGGTGACCCCCAAGTAAGTTGTAGTAATGACTCTTAACCTTCCCCCATTATCTGTAATTTTTTTAAGTTCATCAATCAACAATCTTAGACCACTCCACTTTATGAAAGATACCAGGATATCTACTCTATCTGAGCTTGCAATTTCCTTTCTAAGTTCAGAATACATGCTAGGCTCCCTTAAGGCACCAGTAAAAAGGGAGCTCTGGGATATGGAAGTCAGTGGCCTTGAAAGATGATACTGTTCAGCGGATCTGGCAATTTGAGGTTTTTTATCTGAAAGCGCGAGTAACATTTTTGGTTTCCCTCCTACTGGGACAAATGGGTCAAAACTACTGTCACTCATAATAGACCTCAATATGCTTCCAACGATTGAAATCTGGGAATCTATCCCCTTTCCCTGATCGCGCAACTGCTCAAGCCTCAATTTAATGATTTCAGAAAGATAAGCTGCCAGAAGTCTGGGTAACTCTTCGGGATCAACTGGAGAAGTTTGAATGTCTCTGGAATTTCTCAAAGATTCGAGATCACTGTTCAGAATGTTGCTTATAATCTTTTCATAAATACCATTTTTCAACATAGATATTTTTTATAATACGTCATAGATCATAAAAGTATCCAGACACCAGACAGATAGACTTAATAAATGATAAATGCCCTCAATAGAATTCCGTTAAGATATAGACCTTTTCTATGACTCATTATCAAGTTAGCCGTCCTGAAATATATAACGTCCTTTTGCAGATTCGCCTGGGAAATGGTTCATGTTTAATTTGAAATCCTGGATGGAGAGACTGCCTTTCATCAGGAATGCAGTGGCAATTCTTCTATATTGCACACTCAATTTGGAATTAACAACAATTATACAACATCCCTGAGAATCCTTCACAAACAGAGTTAAAAAAGAACATAAAATTGAAGAAAATTTCCTTGTAATCACTGTTTAACCGTGTCAATTATTTTTCAAGATTCATTCAGTCTCCCGTTAATGTCTGGTAGGCAACAGTTGAGTCTTTCTTCCCAAGCACAATTATTGTCTCGTTGGAGCAGGATATGAGTTGCATTATGTTTATGTCCCTGGCGAAGAGCCTGTGAGTGATGCGCATCACAAACCCTGGTGTTTTTTCAATTTCTTTCGGTGAAAGGATGTGAATCATGCTCACATCCCTTTCAATCTTCACCCCCTGGGATGGTGGTGGAATTCTATTGTTTATCTCATCCACGATATAGACAAGGCTGTCCTCCAGATATGTTGCTGAAATATACCTGATGTTCTGTGGAGTTGAGGAAGTTACCACACATATCTTGTCCTGTAAAGATATCCTGCTCTTTTTGAGGATGTCATCAGCCCTCGACCTTCTGAATTCGTCTCCTGATCCACTTTTTATATGATTCAGGGAAGATCTCACTGATATGGGGTTCAGGTTTCCATCGGATCTGGTAATGATCTGAACAAGTTTGCTAATATTTATAACACCTTCCCTGAGGGAGAGAAAAAGATCAGGATTTTCCAGAAGGAATCGCATCACTTTTGTCTCCACGGTTTCTTTGTTCTTTACATCTTTCTTCATATTTTAATATAAATTATGCCTATTTTAACATTATTATGTAATAATTTACAATATTACTATTTTGAATAACATATTTGTCAATTACCTTAATTATAAAATGAAAAATCAACAGAGATGAAACATAGGGCTTTGTTGCTTTATTCCGGCGGTTTAGATACTTCAGTCATGATAAAATGGCTCCAGGAAGAGATGGGGTTTGATGTTGTAACCCTTACACTTGATGTTGGTCAGGAAAAGAATGATCTCAATGCAATATCATCAAAAGCAAAGAAGCTTGGGGCAGTCATAACCATAACAGAGGATGTTACAGACAAATTTGCATCAGAATTTGTATCGGCCGGGATTCTGAGTGATGGCATGTACCAGGACCAGTATCCTCTCTCTACAAGCCTGGCAAGGCCGTTAATGGCAGCGGAAGCAGTAAAATTTGCTGAAGAGTTTAAGTGCGGCACCATAGTCCATGGATCCACTGGAAAAGGAAACGATCAGGTCAGGTTTGAGGTTTCGATTAAAGCACTCAACGATGAATTGAATGTCATTGCTCCAGTAAGGGATATGAACATGAACCGCCAGGAGGAAATAGAATACGCTGTGCAACATGGGATTGATGTGCCTTACGGTGGAAAATACTCTGTAGATGAAAACCTCTGGGGGAGATCAGTTGAGGGTTCTTCCATAGAGTATCCGGACGCCGGAATCCCTGAAGATGCATACAGATGGGTTCTTCCGGTTGAAAAAGCCAACAGTGCCCCGGAGATTGTAACACTGGAATTCAACAAGGGGCTCCCAGTTTCAGTTGAAGGAAAACCTCTTGGGATTAAGAATATAATTTCCTATCTCAACATGGTGGGTGGAATGAATGGAATCGGTGCAATAGATATGATTGAGGATCGTGTTGTTGGCATAAAGAGCCATGAATTCTATGAATGCCCGGCAGCACAGTTAATCATAGAGGGGCACAAGTATCTGGAGTCACTTGTGATAAACAGGAGAGAATGGGAGATGAAAAAATTTATGGACCAGCAGTTTTCCAGCATGGTATACAATGGATTGTGGTATGATCCAGCAATGAACCATATAATGGAGTTCCAGAAAAGTGTCAATGAAGCGGTAAACGGAAAGGTAAAACTGAAACTGTACAGGGGCAACATAATCAGGGCAGGTGTTGAAAGCAATAATTCCCTTTACGATTTTTCAAAGTCCACATATGGCAAAGAACAGACGTTTGACCAGAGCAAATCCCCGGGATTCATATATGTTTTCGGCAGCCAGACAATTGCAACTGTTAAGGCGAGAAAAAAGAAAACAGAAACCATACAGGTAAGTGGTGAATAACCTGGAAAAGATTTGGAATGGAGGTGCTGCCAGATCTTCGGAAGAGGATCTTTCCGATATAATGACATCAGAAGATATTCAGAAAGATGAGCTTATTTTATATTATGAGCTTATTTCGTTGCTTTCTTATCATGTCCAGATCTACAAAGCATCTCTTATAGAAAGGCATGACAGCATTGCAATCATAGGATCACTTATTGAACTTCTAGAGAAAAAACAGCCAATAGATCCACAATTTGAAGACGTTCACAGCTATGTGGAGTATGCTGTTGGCCAGATTGCAGGAAAAGCATACGAAAATCTGAGGATATTTCTTTCAAGAAATGAACAGATTCACACAGACATCAGGCTGTTCCAGATAGACCATCTGCTTAAAATCTCAAAGTTGCTTAATGAAGGTGCCAGAAGAGCTTGTGACAAGGGATCTGCGTCCAGTGGGGTGATTCCGGGATATACACACTACAGGCAAGCTATGCCTGTTGCAACAGGGACTTACTATGATTATATTTCAGGAACAATGGTTGATTTGTCTTCAGATGCTATTAATCTGGCATCATCACTGATTGAAAGGTCTCCACTGGGATACGGATCAGGGCTTGGTTCACTATCGCCTGTTGATTTCCAGAAGGTTGGGGAACCTGTTGGATTCAAAGGATCATTTGAAAATCCATTGTTTGGCTCGTCCAGAAGAGGAATGGATGATCTTGAAGTCAATTTTTTCATTGAAAAATCAATGGTTTCACTATCCAGGATCGCACAGGATATGATCGTCTACAGTGCGGATAAGCACGGGTTTATAACCCTCCCTGACGCTTTTACTACGGGAAGTTCGCTAATGGCCAACAAGAGAAACCCGGATTTTCTTGAAATGATGCAGGGATATGCTTCCATATCTATTTCGAACCATGTCATGGCGGCAGCTATGCTTGAGAACAAGAGTTCAGGCTACCACAGGGAATTCCAGATATCCAAGGACAAGACTATGGACTTCATCCTTCTCTTTGAGAAATTAATGAAACACTTTAACTCATTCCTTTCGAATGTGAACATAAAAGGGGCACAAGATGAAAATTACATGGAAAACAGCATTTATGCGACTGGTGAAACTCTAAGGCTGTTTAAGTCAGGAAAATCATGGAAAGAATCTTACAGGGCAGCAGGAGATAAAGTGAATAAAGGGGAAAAACTCCACGAATATTTGCCAGAGCCATACAAATCAGTTAGTGAAGAAATAATCATAAAACAATTAAGCAAGATCAATGAGATTGAGGCTCAGATAAATGCAAAAAGGCAGCATCTCTTCGAAGAGGCAAATAGCCTGGTTCAATGAGATTTGCATTCAGCATATTCATTCTTCAAATGCCAATTGGTTTTGTTTTTCGGACTATGGGATCTACCTGTAATGCAGATTGTTGAGTTGTAATATGAATGATGATTCAGCCAAGATTAGATAAACGATTTGAAGAAAAACAAATGAGTTGGCCATTTCCGTCCATACACGGCACCTCTGTGTCCAACTTTTGGCATAAGAATTCCCACAACTTGATGCCTTTTATGGCCTCAGGGCTTAAGAATAGCCATATGCGTTGGATGGGGGGAAACGCCAGAAAAAATTTACGAAGAATGAAAGGAAACCCTGATAGGATAGCATTTATCGCCAGAACGTGAATCCAGTTGCACAATGGGGGAGTGCCCCTGTGTTTAAATAAGGCCCCCATATGGAGAGAGATTTACTTAATGATTTGAGATGTGGGAATGTCTCTGGAAACAATAATATATAAAAAGGGAAGAATTGTGAAATCCAAAGAACCCAGAAATGCCCTAGGGCGCAAGAGTAGAATGAAAATTAAATAACAACCATGAATTGTGCTTTGCCGGAAACCTACTGTTAGGCCATTTTTCATAATCATTATAGCACATGCAGATCTTTGCAAGAAACTTCTCAGCAAGAGATTTTATCAAGAAAAGTATTAATTGTGAAAAAAAGGTACATAAAGAGAGGCAGCAAATAAATATGGTTAACAAAGCAATAAACATCCTTATGGACTATGATCTTAGGCTTAGGCCAGCGTCTATTGAGGATGTGGGCTATGCAAATCCCTGGTATTCAGACCCTGAAGTCCTCAAGGGTTCAGAAGGAACGAAGAATACATACGATCCGGACAGGATAGAGAAGATGTACAGATATCTGCTGGGAAGTGGTGAATTCTACATTATTGAAATAGGCGAAAATAAGGCTTGGAAACCTATCGGAGATGCTTGTCTGATGCCCCACTCTCTACCCATCGTTATCGGAGACCCAAACTATAGGTCCAAGGGATACGGTAAAAGAGTTCTCTTACTCTTGATTGCGAGGGCAAGAAGCATTGGCTGGAAAAAAATGAAGGTCAAAGGAATTTTTTCTTATAATGAGAGATCCATAAAAATGTTCCTATCATGCGGATTTATTCTTACTGGTCAAAGAAACAATGATAACGGAGTGATTGAATACTCTTATTCTCTTGACCTTGGAGATATATGATTTATGGACTTTGCCACTTCCGGGATGAAAAATTTTCAGTGAGAGATTTACTCTGGTTTCGTTGTCTGTATTCTCCCTTTAGGATTTCTGAAAACCCGGATTTATAAATTATTCACCGAATGAGAGAGTGTTAAGTGAAAATATGGCAATGATGAGTTATCCCCAAGTCGACTAAATTTGCGTAATGCGAAGAATTTTGCTTTCGTCTCACTGGAAAAGCCTCATAGATTCGGATCAAAAGTTAGCCCAGATTAGAGTTTTGCCAGGATCAAGGATGTTGTTGTATGGAATAAGAAGAGAGAGTGTTTAGCATACCTTTACGTATCAGGCCAAAGTGCTCTGAAGCGTAATCTGCATATTGCCTGAAAGTAAGGGACTTGATGCCTGGAAGTGGATATATAAATATTCGTTGTGAATAAAGTATAATACTTATATCTCAACAAAAATTTGTAAACAGGATTGAAGAACTGAAAATTCTGGAAGATGCCAGGTTTGCCAAGGGCGCTTCGCTATTCATTGTTTATGGTAGAAAAAGAGTGGAAAAGACCGAATTGATCAGTAGGTTCATAGGGAATAGAGGAATTTATTTTCTTGCAACAGCTGAGGGGGACAGAGAGAACATTGGCAGCTTTAAGGCGATCATCTCAAAGTTTCTGGGAGATAGCAGTATTCTTAAGGCCAGCTTTAATGATTGGTACTCGTTTTTTTCCGTTCTGGCTTCAAACAGTTCATTTCGAGCAAAAACAAGAAAATCGAAGATCATACTGGCTATAGATGAATTTCCCTATCTGATAGAGGCTAACAGAGCAATTCCATCGGTTTTCCAGAAAGTGTATGATACAATACTGAGTAAACTGAATGTAATGTTAATTCTATCTGGCTCATCGATTAGTATAATGGAAAATGAAGTACTTTCTTATAAAAGCCCTCTTTACGGGAGAAGAACTGGCCAGTTACAGGTGAGACCTTTGAAGTTCAGGAACTTGGCTGAATTTTTTGATTACGGTTTCGAAGACATGTGCAGGGCATATTTTGTCTTTGGTGGTATACCCGAATACCTCCTGAAGCTCGATCCAGATCTGGGATTCTGGGAAAACGTATCGAGGAAACTGCTTGCAAAAGGGTCACCTCTCTATGAAGAGGCTGAGTTCCTCCTCAGAACTGAATTCAGGGAACCAAGAAACTACATGCTGATCCTCAGATCCATATCCTATGGGAATCACACATTGGGGGAGATTTGTGGATATTCAGGCCAAGACAAGAGCATGGTGTCGAAGTACCTCGATGTTCTTATGTCACTTGGGCTGATTACAGCAGAAAAACCG
>JAKAYJ010000024.1 GCA_021816385.1 Thermoplasmata archaeon | reverse complement strand
CATAGGTCCATATCCACTGGATTATACTCGCTTTTCAGAAATTGGTCTTGATGGGGAAACTCTTGTGATGAATGGAATAGACAGAGCGGCAAAACTCATTGAGGAAGGGATTGTAAATGCTATGGGGGAGATAGGAAGACCTCATTTTCCAGTTTCAGCTTCAGTTGTGGATGAATCCAATAGGCTGCTTGAATATGCCTTTTCCAAATGCGGTGAACTGGAATGCCCTGCAATATTGCATACGGAAGATCTTGATAATACCAGGATATTGGAAATAGAGGCTTTTGCCAGGAAGAATGGTCTCGACCCGCGGAAGGTTGTAAAGCATCACGCGTTGCCGGTAAATCTCTGGAGTGACTCATGGATGCGTTTTTCCATTCCAGCTACCAGGAAATTTGTTAGAGAGTCCATATCCACGGAAAAGAAATTTCTTCTGGAGACTGACTACATTAATGATCCGGGTGATGATAATAGATTTCTGCCGCCTGACTCTGTTCCGCTTCGCGCAATCATGATAAGACAGAATTATCCTGATTCCTGGGAACATACATTCAACAGTACGTTCAGGGACCTCCCTTTAGAAATCTTTGGGAGTGAACCATTCGAGTCCCTTCTACAATAATATATATTTTTTAACAAGAATGATATATGATCAGAAAAGATGGGTTTATCAATAGTAGAAATAGAAAGGATCACGAAAGAGATAAGGGAATACTACAGAATAGAGAGTTCCAGCCAGTCTATTCAGAGGATAAAGCCCAGCTTTTATAATGAAGTAAGGGAAGCGCTTACAACCCTGAATGAAATGGCAGCAAAAAGCGTCTCTGAATCAAGAATAGAAAATTACAGGAAAGTGATGGACAAGAAAGAAAAACTGGAGAACAACCTGAGAAATTTTCTCCTCAAGAGATATGAAAAACTACTTCGGGATTCACTCTTTGACATAAGTTCTAAGACTTACGAGCCTCTCGCCCCAGAAGAAAAAACATTCATAATGGAAAACCACAACAAAATGATGGCTTATCTCGAGAGAATAATCAAACCTGAAGAGGAGCCAGGAAAAGAAGAAGGAAATGAAGAAAGTATTTCCAGCCCAGACACAAATGTGGAGGAACAGAAAATTGAGAAACCGGGGAAGATCAAACAAGAAGCGGAAAACATGTCGACCGTTTCCGTAACTGCGGACTTTTTGCCTGTGGCAACCTCCGTAGGAGACTTTTATCTACATAAGGGTGATATAATATTTCTTCCTGATACAGTAACAGAAATACTTGTTTCAAGAAAATATGCAAGAAAAATTTTACTTGAGGATATAATAAAAAATTGAATTTTAAAAATATTTAGTTGTTTCTCTTTCTGAGATATACAACTGCCCCAATTACGATTACTGCTGCAATTACTATTCCGATTGCAGGAATTACAAGCGAACTGACTGCTGATGAGGAAGCCGGGAATGCAGTGTCAGATATTTCTATGGTGTGATTGGAGAAATGCGGGACGTGCACTATGACAAGATCTCCGTTACTTTCAGCGTACACAGAATAAGCTGCTGAAACTGAGCTCGTATCATTCAGGAGTCCGTTCATGCTAAGGGAGCTTATGACTGTTCCATCGAACTTTATGTAGACATTATGGGAATTCTGCAGGAATGAATTTGAGATGAATATTGCCACGTTAGTTCCCTTCTTATGTCCCGGAACTGCACTTAATGATATCATCGCATGTCCAGAGCTGATTGATGTTATGTTTGTGATCACTGTAGAATTGAATGACATCGTGAAGTTCTGTGAATTTGTGTTTCCATTAATTGAAAGTTCCGCTGCAATTTGTCCTGAACTCAGTGCTTTATCCACTCTCTTCTGGTACTTTCCGAGGTTATGTAATCCAGGTGGTGCTACAATGTTTATCATTTCGTAGTTACCTGTTTTTACTGCAATGGTTGAGTTGTTCTTCACTGTGATATTGCCTCCATTTACAACCATCATCTCTGTAACATTAGGTGTGTTAATTTTCAGAACTTCTGTACCAAAACTTACCCTGTTGTTCAGACCGAACATTTCGTTTTCCTGGAAGGATGAGCCCGTGAGTATCATCGATTCATTGAACCTGGTATCAATACCATTCATTTTCAGCATGGTCACATTGCTGTGCTCCGGCAGTGAAAAGACTATTGTGCCATTGTTCACTATATACGATGATTGTGCAACAGGATTGTCGTGTACTGTCATTATGTAAGTGTCGTTTGCATAGAAGAATATTGAGCCATATGTCTGTACACTTCCCATTCTGAATGAAGGTATATTGAATCCTCTCCCGATTGTTCCATTTCCGGATATTTTAACTGAGGAAAACAGTGTTGAGTTTATGTTCTGACTTGTTAGATTCATGTTATTTATGGTATTTGTGGAATTATCGAATATGAAACTCACATATTTTCCAAGAACCTTTCCGGTTGTGTTATTGTACGAAAATTTATTACTGATCAACTGGTTTTTATGATTTTGAAGCAAATTCTGAATATTCTGTGACGTGACAAACACAGCAAACAACGGTGTTAGTCTTTCCATAAATGTACTGTTAGCCTGCTCAATGCTCATTACTGTATTTGAATCGCTCCCTTTCAGCGAGACCTTCCCATCGGTGACTATAACCCCTGTGAAATTTCCATTCATGATTTCATAGGACCTGAATTCCATTCCGGAATATGTTTTCATTCCCATTCCACCGAACTGGAACTGGTTTGATGAACTCAACTTAAAATTGCTTTCTAGAATTCTTGCACTTTCATTGAGATGTATATTCATATTGCTATGTCCCGTTGAACCTGTCATTATTCCAATAGATTGTGGTTCACTGTTTCCAAATAGGATCACGTTCCCGCTATCTATGGATATCTCGTTTTTCAGAAACATGCTTGTAGAAACCTGTGTTCCATTGACATATATGCCACTGGATAAGGTGACATGGCCACCAGTCAAATATTCATATGAGACATCTCTTATGTATCCATTTGTGCTATTATAGGACACTGAGTATCCATCGATAGTTTTGGTCGTTACCGTTCCATTCACATTTCCACTGGAGGCAAGAGATATTGCACTCCCGCTGGCCAGTAGAAACACCACTGCTATTGCCGCTATGGTAATTTTATTCATACTCCTACCATCGATGCAGTTATTAACTAAGTTATGGTACAGAGGTATAGTACAATCTTTATCCTGAAAAGTACAGTAAAAAATTTTCTTAACACAAGACTTTCTGGAACTGAAGAAACGATTCCCTGATTCCATACACTATTCATGTTCTTTGTTGCGACATTTTAATTAATTAACTTCAGATCACCAGTGGGAAAGCCCGAGGGCAGCTTACGCTCCACTGGAGTGAGGAAAGTCTCCCCTCCTGGGTGGATACCAACCTGCCATGCAGGTATTCCGAGAGGAATGGCAACGGCAAAAGAAAGAAACATTTCCAGGTAAAGAATGATTCCCTGAGGATGACGTTTCCTGGATTGGTGATGGGACAGCCGACCTGGTTGGAGAAAGTCCAAAGAGACCCCGTGAAACCACTCTGAGGGTCGGGTAGGACGCAGCGTGCCTTACGGCCATAGTCGAATGCTGCCAGCCTGTTTTACAGGGGAACAGAAGGGAGCTTACTCCGGGCATTCCCATTTAATAACTTATCTTCAATGACTAAAAATAATAAATGAGATGCATATACATCACCATGTCTGAAAAGAAGTGTGATGTTAAGGGATGCGAAGAAGAGAGTTATCAAACAGTTCCAGCTGAGCTTGCAAACAAGGTGTTTACCTTCGATGCAAAGGCGACAAAGGTGCATCTATGCAGGGAACACTACAAGAAATACAAGAAAGAGACAAAGAAGGAGAGGGAAGCGAGGAGAGCGGACTGGGTCTAGATCCATCTTTACCTACAGTAATTATAACAACATACAATGAGGAAGAGCATATAGGTACAGTACTGCAAGCTATAATGAATCAGTCCATAAAATGCAATGTTGTTATGGTTGACTCAGAAAGTCATGATTCCACCGTTAAAATTGCCAGAAGTTTCAGTTCAGAAAGATTGAAGATTACTGTTAAGAAGTGCAGGAGGGGGGAGGGAAGGAATATTGGTGTTAACCAAACTGAATCAAGCAAGATCTTATTCACCGATGCTGATGCAGTGCCGGATAAGAATTGGGTAGAATGCATGTCAGAAGAATTAGAACATTATGATCTTGTGGCTGGAGAAACACAGCAGGAAGGCCCACATAGATATTCAAGATTTGGAAGGGTTGAATTGTTTTACATGAATTTTGAGATAACTGCCCCTTCAATGAACCTTGCTGTAAGGAGAGATATTTTCCTGAAAACAGGAGGTTTCGATCCAAGATTTGTAACAGCAGAAGACATAGATCTCAACCTTAGAATGGTAAGAAATATGGCAAGAGCAGTTACGTGCCATAAATGCAGGGTGAAACATAATGCCAGGGAAAGGTTCATTCCTTTCATGAGGCAGGCCTTCTGGAATGGTTATGGAAGAGCACAGCTGAGGTATAAAAACAGGGAAATATGGGAGGAAGTAAGGAAAGGGAGAATTAAGAAAAGTGAAGTAGGTCTTCTCTGGATCATCAGGAATATAAGCGCAGTGACGGGCTACATATTATTTTTTATTAGGGGAAGAAAAGAACTTAGTTCTCATCTTCCTTCAGAAGGTCGTTCAATTTAGATCCCCTATCGTACCTCAACATGATCAGCCCAACAATTATAATATATATCCATGCAACAAGGGAGAATGCCCTTCCAAAGGAGTAAGATTCAAATTGCACATGGCCTACGAGAGGCGCTCCTGAAATTGGCGGGAGAGGTATTATTCCGGATACGAGATATACAACCAGGTTGAATAATGTAAACAGTATGGATGGAATATACCATATCTTGAGGCCAAGCAGGAAGACTATGGCGATTATTATGAACGCTGAAACTTCAATTTCAAGCCAGAATGTGACCAGTGGATATGATGCAGGAGATGCATATAAATGAGCTGCTGCATCAAGAATTGCAAAAGCCATCAAGGTAAATCTGACAATCTTTGTTGGCGTATATCCTCCAGTGACATCTTTCATTAGCCTGCTGAACAGTGAACCCATTGATTCCTGATCAAACTATATGCTATAAGTATTACCATAGTATTTGCGTAACGGATGCCTGCAATTTATGAGAAAAAAATGACTATTCCTTCCTCATCACAGAATAGAGACTGAAAAGTAAACCGATCCCGAATAGTAAATAACCCGCCTCCGGGATTCTCTCATATTCATAAATCCCGGATAAAAGCAAGAATCCTCCAAAAATAGCCATTGGTATGCTGTGCCTCCTTCTCACTTCAGGCTTCTCTTCTTCGCTTTCAAGTTTTCTCCTGATAAGTGGAAGTATTGCCACTCCTGCCTCTATGGAACGAACAGAGTCTTCCAGGAACATGCTTATCTGCTTTTCATATAATTCTTTCAATAATCCTTCTTCCATGAACAGTTTTCTCAAGACCTTCACAAACTTGAAATCAGGATCGAGGGAGAGGCAAATTCCTTCCAGCAGTGAACTCATTCTCATGTAGAGGACAAGGGATGTTGGAAGCCTGAATGGAAATTCGAAGACGACATCGTTTGCAACCTCCAGTAATTCCCTTATCTCGCTATCCTCAGCCCTCTTTCCGGACATGCCAGCCATCCCAAGTTCAACACTTCTCTTTATAATCCCCCTGTTTGCGGCAGGAGAGAGGGCTTTAACACCGATAAGAGAATCTACTATCTGATCTATGTCGCCCCTGGTAAGGCCATCGTAGAGTGACAGGAGATAATACCTGGTATTATCATCAAGGTCCCCTACCATCCCGAAATCATAAAGAATGATTTCACCGGAATCAGTTACCGAAAGGTTTCCTGGATGAGGATCTGCATGAAAAATATCATCCCTGAGGAGCATCCTTATGAAGGAAATATCAAGGTCATAGGCAAGTTTCACAGTATCAATATTTTTTTCCTTTAGCTTTTTTATATCGGTTATCTTCGTTCCAGAAATATAATCCATTACGAGCACCTGTTTCGATGATATTTCATCGTAAACCCTGGGCACTATGATCCTTTCCCTTCCTGCTATATTCTTTGCAATTCTCTTTGAATTGGATGCCTCCTTTTCATAGTTCATCTCGTCAATTATCCTCTTACGGAAATCTCTGAGAACATTGTTGATACTCATATACAGGAAGTTCTCGATTCTTCCTTTTGCAAGCTTCAGTATCCTGTCAAGGATGACAATATCCCTCTTTATGATGAACTCTGCATCTGGTCTGTTCACCTTTACAGCCACATCCCTGCCCATGTACGTTGCCCTATATACCTGTCCAAGTGATGCTCCGGAGATCGCTTCCTCATCAAATTTATCGAACACTTCATCAAGTTTTCCTAGATTCTTTTCCAGGGTTGGTCTGACATCTTCAAATGGTGATGGTGGAACACTATCCTGCAACTTCTCAAAGGAAGATATATATTCCTTGGGGAGCAGGTCCGGTCTTGCAGAAAGTATCTGCCCAAGTTTTATGAAAGCAGGACCAAGTTCTATGAAAAGCTGAACTGCTTTCTTACCATTCCTTTCCCTGCGGTAGTCCCAGTCCTTTCCACTCTCACTTTTAGCGCTTTTCCTGTCTTTCTGGAATCGTCTGAATGTGGGATAAAGAAGAAAGAATATCCGTATCTCCCTCCTGAGTAGTCCTTTCAGAATATCCCTGTCTTCTTCCATGAAAATGGTAATTTCAGATTGTATTTAACATATACTGGAATGTTTTAACTTTTATGGAACGAAAATGGGAATACAGGTATTGACCAAGTTTTTGTGGATCATAAAATGTAAGTGAGGATTACCAGTCATCCTTGTTTATTATATCTTCGTAGAGTTCCGTCATCCTGTTCTTCCTTTTCATTTCACTCTCTGCAATGTTCTTCAAGAGCTTCTTAAGGTTTTCATCATCATACTCTCCACTCAGAAGATCAGCTATTTTGTATATTTCATCGGATTTTGAAATTGACCATGCCAGAATACTCTTTGGATCATCCTTCTCTGGCTCTGGATCGGTTGATATGATATGATCCAGGGATCCATAGTCCTGCTCTTTCCCGCTTCTTCTTGAATACATTACCTGCTCTAATGCTTCGGCATTCTCCAGTATCTCTATGTCCCTGTTCTCCAGTTCAATCAATTCATCCAGAATCTGGATTGTGTTGTGGAGTTTGCTGACTTCTCTTATTGCTTCGTATTTACTTATTACGTTCCTCTTCACAGAAATAAGTTTCGAGACTATCTTCTCCATCACTTCATCTGGTGGCTTACCCGAAACAGTGTCTCTATTTTCCACCATGATCAACAATCTATTACACAGTATTTAAATATATCCCATGATCAATATTGCTTATATTTATGCAGTCCAGATTCCATTGTTTATATACCAGGAGTATTCAGGAAGTCACTTACTTTAGAAAAGTAAATCACGTGTAATACATATGGAATAAACATGAAAGTTTCACCTTCAGTCATATCATGCAGACTGGAACTTCTCAGGGATCAGATTGAAATAAGCGTAGATTCTGGTGCAGATCAGTTTCATCTGGATATAATGGATGGCCATTTTGTTCCAAATCTCACAATGGGAGGGGACTTGATTTCCGCCATAAGGAGGTGCACTGATCTTCCTCTCGAGGCACATATGATGGTGACTAATCCTGATAAGTACTGGAAGGTTTTCTCTAAAGCCGGTGCTGACATACTTATGTTTCATTACGAGTCGCCTGTCAACCTGAAAAAGTGTTTCAGGGAAGTGAAAGAGGCGGGAAAAAGCTATGGGATAGTAATCAATCCAGACACACCTTTCTCTGCTGTCAGTGACCTTTTGAGTGAAGCGGAAATACTTCTTATAATGACTGTTTATCCTGGATTTTCAGGACAGGGTTTCATAAATGGAATGACACAAAAGATTAGGGAAGCTAGGGAATATATCTACGAAAACTCCCTTGATACCCAGATTGAAATAGACGGTGGCATCAATAATAATACAGGCCAGATTGCAGTTGATTCTGGAGCAGACATACTTGTTTCCGCTTCATATATTTATGGTGGAGATATCAGGAAGAATATTTCCAATCTTAAAAATCTTGCAAGATCTAAAACCTGATCAATACCCTTCCGTCTCTTGGTTTCCCAAAATAAACCAGTGCATCTTTAAGTTCATCGTGCTTAAAGATTCGATCTATTTTAACCTTCAGTTTTCTCTCTGAAGCCAGGTCAATCAGTTCCCTCATGTCTTTCCTGCTTCCACCTGTTGATCCCATAATACTCAATTCATTTGTATATATCCTGCCTATGTCTATTGTGGTCTCCCGACCGTTCAGCACTCCAAATGTTATGAGCTTTCCCCTCTTCTGAACATGGGCAAGAGACTTTGAGAACAGCTCGCCACCCAGTGGATTGATCACTACATCTGCTTTGAAATTCTCTGGAATTTTTTCAGCCTGAAATGTTTCTGTGGCCCCGTATTCATCAAGATAACCCTTTGTGGATACTGCAAAAACTTTCATGCCCATAATGTTTGCTAGCTGCATAGCAAATATGCCAGTGTTTCCTGAAGCACCATATACTATCAATGACTGGCCTGCCCTTGCCCCTGCCTCCTTGAGTGCATGATATGGTGTCATTGCTGCTATCGGAAAGGAAACAGCAACCTCATCTGAAATCATATCAGGTACCCGGAATAGATTTTCTTCCCTGATCAAAAGGGTTTCTGCAAATCCACCATTACTAACCACCCCGTAAATACCCCCGTTAGGGCACAGGTATTCCCTTCCGGATATGCAGTATTCGCATGTTCCATCATATATCCTGTTGTATACAACAACACGATCCCCTTTCTTGAATTTGCCGTTATCCTCCTTCACCACGGCTAGTATCTCTGAACCCGGTATGTGTGGCATTGGCTGGATACCATACAGAACCTTTCCTGCTATAACGTTATAATCCAGCGGGTTAATTCCTGCCATTACTGGACTTACCTTGACGAAACCTTTTGTAGAAGATGGTTCCTTAACCTCCTTTATCTCAATATTCTCGATTCCAAATTTATCCATAACATATGCCTTCATGAATTTACATGCCATACTTCTATTTCAACTTGTCAAAAACTTGTAGAGAGTAAAGTTTGTTTCCAAACGTTTGAATAGATAGGTATGATCCATTCACATGGATGTTGTTGAAGTTCTCATGACTGAGCATAGTGCTATCAGGCACATTAGCAACAATTTCAAGTTTGATTCTGAATCCAGCGATTTTCAAGTTTTTGTTGAGTATCTGAAGAAATGCCATATTGAAATTGAGGAAAGAGTTTTTGTTCCTGTGATAAAGGATGTTTATGATGGAGAGAAAATGGATCTGATAAGAAATGTTGATAGGATAATGGCAGATCACAGATTACTGGAGACTCTTGCCTCCAATATAATAAAATGGAAAGATGAAGAGAATTTTGATATTCTGAAAACAAGGGTTCCACTTTTCTTCAAACTGTTGCAGGATCATAACAACAGTGAAGAGGATTCCCTGTTCACTTACTGGAAGGATATTGAAGATAATGTAAAGAAGAATACTATGACAGAAGTGGGAAACATAATTGAAAGCTTTGGTTTGGGATCATATTCCACGATAACTGGGATTTCTAAGGATTTTTTTTCATATGTCTTCAGATGATTCTGGATGAGAAACAAAACCGGTAAGAAAAGAAAATCAAAATACTGCAAAAATGTAAATAGCCAGAACAAATTTCTTTTCGCTTGGAATGAAACCGCTTGAAGTAGAAAGACCATGGATAAGAAGAAGGCTTGGGTTGAAGGTTTTTGGTTCAGTTATAGTAGTTTTTATCATTGCCTTCGCAATTCTTGCAGTACTTGGTTTTTATAATGGCGGAACTGTAAATATCCAGAGTATAAGTGTAAGTTTTTCGGATAAGAAAATCAAGACATATTCCTATGCATATGGCAAGGATACATTTTCTACAGGAAAAAAAATGGTTCTTGATATTCAACTTAAGGATAATGGAATCAGCACCACTGTTGATATAACAGGGGTAGTATCAATGACTTCAGGATTTACTGCTGCGCTCGAACAATCTAGTTACCAGTTGACAGGACCAGGTGGAACCATACCAATAATTGTGACAATGCCATCTCACAATTACGCAGGCAACCTTTCTCTGGAGTTCATAACATCATCCTGACATTCTCCTTATTCTATGAAGCCGCCGGAATAGTGTAATTCGTACACCAGATTTTCCCCGTGCTCTATTGTTTCGTATCCGAGGAAGTGTCCAAGATCTCCTTCTGTAAGATTCTTATATACAAACCTGCTGTTGGAAAAGAATTCCTTTCCCCTTAATGGGAGGTCCGCAGGAACTCTTTTCAGTGCATCCCTTAGGAAGTCATACACCTCCTTAGTTCCGTAGTTGTCGTCCATTAGGCCACCTGAATATACCATTCCCCACTGGGGGACATTGCCTTCAATAATAAGTTCCTGCCCGATAAAGTACAGTGAACCGGAGTATATATCCATATATTTCATCCTTCCCTTTTCGTAAGTGAACTCCTTTGTGCCCTTGATTGCCCCTGGCAGATACGAAACTCCTGATGAGTAACCCTTTGTTTTAGCCTCAACCAGAAACGAAGCATAATCGGTATCTTCCATTTTAGGTAATTGAGAACATAGAAATAAAAGTTTTATAGTTTCTTTTTAGCCACAGGTCCGTTCCAATTTCAGTTAAGGTCAGAACTGTATTTTGCAGTCTTTTGTTATTCAACCTGGCCCACTGCCATAAAAACTTCGCTTATTCATCATTTTCTAAGAACCAGGATAGAATGCTGTTCCTGCATATTCCTGATATTTTCCTTCACCTTTACTATGGAAAACAATTCCTTCAGGAACTCCCTATCGCTCCCTTTCATGAAAAAGTCACCTACTATGAAATACCAATTTTTCGTTAAAATTTCAAAAATGTTAGAATATGCTTTGAATCTTTCCCCGCCCAGATTATGAAAGACAGGACTGGATACACAAAGATCAATGCTGTCCCTAGGTAATACAGGTTTTCGTAGATCAGAACAGAAAAAGTTTACTCTACTTTCCAATCCAACTGCCTCCATGTTTTCAATTGCCTTTTTCATATTTCCCTCCGGTAGACTGGATGTGCCAAAAAGATCAACTCCTGTTACTTTGGCATTCTTGAAAAAGAAAGCAGAAACTTCACACAGGTATCCCAGGCCGCATCCTGCATCTAAAATCCAATTGACAGTGTCTGTTCTGTCCATAATTTCAAACATCTCATAGAATGCTTTCCTTAATTCTTTTCTAATGTTCTCAGATTGCCCTGGTGATGTGTGGTGATATGTGCCATAATTTGGAGAAATAGTCATTTTCAAATAATCTGAATGAAATATATGACTTTTATCCTGCAATTTTTGGCT
>JAKAYJ010000023.1 GCA_021816385.1 Thermoplasmata archaeon | reverse complement strand
TCATAAAGTGATGTGGCGGAAAGGCTGCGTGAATTTACCTGTAGCCATACCTTTCCATAGGATTTAAGTGCCAGTGCTTCCATAGCCTTCAGAAGGAGAAGTTTACCAATACCATTTTTCCTGAACGAAGGAAGAACAAAGAGTGTCCTGATCAGCGCAGTTTTATTTTTTTCCTCTGTTCCAGTATCCATGGATATTACAGCGCCGGCAACTTCTGGGCCAATGAACGCCATAAATGACGCACTTTTCACTAGGCTTCCATAACTACCGGAAGTTAATGATTCCGTGAAGAACATAAACCTTTCCTCGGGCGTTTCGGGAAACAGAACGGAATCCGGTGAGTTAATGAATGCAGAATATTCATATTCCGCCAACTTTTTAGAATCTTCATAATCAACTGTTGTGAATGTAATTCCCTTCTGATCGGGTTGAAGCGAAAAAGGAGCCAGTGGGGCCTCCATTTTAAATCTCTCCATCTTTTCAAATCCAGCTTCCCTCATAAGGTCAATTGTATTCTTCTCCGGCACATTGAATGGTTCATCGATGTACAACTTTTTTCCCTTCTTTGAAGAGAAATCCACAAGCCAGGAAAGAAGCAGCCTAAATCTCTCTTTTCTGTATTCGTCTCCTGACACAAAGCCAATATTTCCCACCATCCTTCCAGCGGTGACGCTAGAATCGGCAAGTATTGCATAAGCCACGACTTTCCCGCTGGACTGTATACATCTGTACGGTATCTTCCCCTGCTCAAGGTAATCTATTATTCTCCCAAGGCTCTTCAATGGATCACTCAGGCCAGTTTTCGTCCTGATATAATCAGCATAAGGGGACAGAATATGCCACCAGTCAAGTTTAGCCTGCGACATCTTACCTCATTTCTTCAAATCTCTTAAAAATAAGAAAATTTTTTTCATAGTTACTGCACTATCTCCACAGCCGATTTTCTCTTTATGAGAAGATCTGCAAATTTTCTGGAAAGGTATACAATGTCATTCTTTCTTAAAACGTAATTCTTATCATTTTGTGCTATTGGGGGATGATCCATAAGTATCCTCACCAGAACATCATCCGACTGTGCGACCTTTGTTTTTGGAAGTGCTGTTTCTGAAGCGTTTGTTTCAACCTTTTCTTTTGGAATTTCCTCCTTTCTTCTTCCAAGAAGGTGATCGAAGTTTTCGTTTACCATGTTATGAACAGTCATAAGGAAATCCCTCTCAAGGGGAATAAGGGAGCTGAGGTCATCTGTTTCAACCTCGTAAAGGGAAAGCTTCACAATCTTACCGAACCTGAGTATGTAGAATGTCCGAAAATCACTTTCAAGTTGTCTGACCCTTTCCTTTATCCTCAGATATCTGTCGATGTTGCTTCTGATTAGCGAATCAGCCTCCTGATTCATGGAATCAATGGCCTCCACAACCTTTCTGTAGAAGTCAGGCTCAATCTTTCTGGCTTTTTTGGAATTTCTCTCCACTCTTATGGCAGCCTGTAGATCCGCATAAATCTGGTCAATCTGCTGCTGAGAGAGTGTCACAAAACGTTATGCCAGATTTACTTATTAAAACTATTATTGCAGAAAAAAGTCATCCTGGAATGAGTCGAAAGGTATTTGCTGAAATATTTTGTAAAGAATATCGTCGGAATCATCGAAATTCTGCCTTATCATCAGCGCCCTTCTTGGAACAGAATCAGGGGGAAGGAATTTCTGCTTGTTCACAGGATCATCTATAAAATCTGTTTCCAGCATGCCTTTCGCTCTGGAAAGAGATAGCATTCTGGCGTTCTTTTTTGTGGCAGGGAAAGATTTTGTCACCTGAGAAACGTCAAGAACCTGAGAAGTGGCATGGTGCTTTATAACCCTCTTTGGGAGCAGGCCACATCTATCTGCCATCCTTTCAATCTGCATAATCGTCTCCGGTGTCAAGTCCTCTGTATGAAGCATGACAAAACAGTCAAGGTCTTTCGCTTTCTCAAAAGATTCTTCCATAAAACGGTTTGAGAACTCTGTCATATCTGTATCGGTTGCGAAATGTGCCCTACCAATCTCCCCTATGCCGGAGGCACGTCCGCTGCTTATAAATCTTCCAGCAAGTTCGAGTCCATGTAGAATTGACGAAACCGGGTCCTCTTTATTTTTAAGAAAGAATTGATAATCGAGAGGATAAGGCCCAAGCGAAACTATGACATGCACCTTGTATTCTTTCCTTACCATATCTGCTGTTCTGACGGTTCTTTCATAGAGAGTTTCATAATAATTTGAATGAGGGAGAGAATAATCTGGAAGATTTACGAGGTTAAATGAGTTTCCTCCGGAAGCTGTGAAGATACCAACGGAATCATCATACGCTTCATGTTCCCTGAGGTGAAAATGAGCATCAAATATTACCTGCCATGCAGTTCTTTGGTCCATAATTGAAAAAGAACCTTGGTATATCTAAACTTGCATTGATCATGATCAAGATGCTGCATTCCAGGTTAAAGTTCAGCAGACCAATATCACTTACTGGCTTAGAAAAGCTTTATTACGTATCTTGGATAGGGTGAGTGGTGAATTAAATGCAACAGGGCCAGATGGCTTATGACAGGGCGATTACGGTTTTTTCGCCGGATGGAAGGTTATTTCAGGTTGAATACGCCAGAGAAGCGGTGAAAAAAGGCTCAACGGCTATTGGAATAAAATTCAGGGATGGAGTGGTGCTGATTTCAGACAAGAAGGTCAGAAGCAGACTGGTAGAGCAGAATTCCCTTGAGAAGATACAACTCATAGATGATTACGTTGCCGCTGTAACTTCAGGTCTTGTTGCAGATGCAAGGGTGCTCATAGACTTCTCAAGAATTGCTGCACAGCAGGAAAAGGTAACATATGGTGCCCTGATAAACATGGAGAATCTTGTCAAGAAGGTGGCGGACCAGATGCAGCAATACACTCAATACGGTGGCGTAAGACCGTATGGTGTTTCCATGATATTCGCCGGTATTGATAAGATTGGTCCCAGACTGTTCGACTGCGATCCCGCCGGGACAATAAACGAATACAAGGCTGCTGCAATCGGTGCGGGAAAGGAACAGGTTCTTTCGTACCTTGAAAAGGAATACAAGGAGGACCTCAGTGATATGGACGCCATAAAACTTGGACTCGCAGCCCTTAAAACATCGGTGGAGGAGGAGGCAGGGCCAAGAGCTCCTGAAATAGCATCCATAAGTGCAGACAAGAGATTCTACATTTACACAAAAGAAGAAGTTGCAAAACTTCTTTAAAATTTAATTCATTTTGATGTTTGCACCTTAATACGGGATCACTGTTTTGAAATTTCAAGCCATTGAAGATCTACATTTCCTTTATATCCTTTAGAAATTACTATTAATTCTGTCAAATAAGCTTCAGGTGAATTAGTACTGCAATTTTGCCCTTAAACGGACCGGGGAATGGATATTCCTTTTGGTTCAAAATAAATACTGGAATTTTTTGGATTCTCATTGAAAAACTTATCAAATATTTGACGCAACGGATTTTGAGCTTACGTAATCGAGTATTAAAATATCTATAAGTATGGGGAAGAACATTAGAGCAAACAGGTCGAATGCAATCTCCCATAGCGCGAATAAACTTATGATAATCGGCATCATTGTCCATCTCGGCATCCTAGATTTAGAAAGTGCAAAGAATGGAGGGATTAATAAAATCCCAACCATAATGCCAACCACAATGATGAAAAGGCCATTAATTTCTCCCGCGTTTCCATTGACGTAACTTTCATACCAAATCACGAATGTTGCCGAAAGAGCAATGAAGAAGACAGGGAAAAATATGGTTAAGTAAGTCTTTAGTTTTCTTTCCCTCAGGCTGTTAGCTTTATACAAGTCCAAACAAAATCACCTCTTCTTCAAAACCCCTCATACTGTATAATTGGTTCCGCTATATGTACCTTCACATGGGAATAATTGGCGTAAATGACCGTAAAATTTTGTTCTTAAAGTACCTTAGAACACGATCTCACCTCATTCCAGTATACTTATTGGCAGAGTAAACTTTGCGTGAATTACATAATATTGCTTTTTATACATTGTTAAAAAATGTTTCATTTTTGAAAGGATATTGTCTTTTATGTCAATTTCCCGGATGACTATTTCGATTATTCAACGATCCGTATACATGCGTATTTGCATCTGGTAAAGGTGTGCCTCAACCGGATTAATCTGAGAAGTTCAGAAACAGTATCCCTGGTTAAATATCAGATATATTGGAAAATATCGGTCGCAACCTATGATATTACTTCATTCTCTTAAGGGCTGAAGGGATTTTTTGGAAAATGAAAATATACTCATGCTTGAAGATATAATAGCCACCCTTAAGTGCCCGGTATCTCCATAAGGATTTTTGCTGATTTTTTCCCCGGGTTTCCTCAAAGTTCTTGACAACTATGGACTTCAAAATATAACCAAGTGAAATCATTCTGCTCATTGCATAGAAGCCAAGGGGAATCCACTGGCCTCTTGAGTATTTATCCCCAATAACGAGTGCCATCATCCTTCCCTCCTCAAGAACAAGGGAGCATCTCCTCGCTACCTCGGTGAGCCTATTAAGAAATGTTTCAAGTGAATCTGAATTAGACAGATCAGATTTTTCAGAGGTAAATTTCAAGATATCCCAGTACGGAGGATGCAGAATAACTAGCTGAACCGCATTTATTCCGTATTCTGAAATAAGCTTTGGAAAGTCAAGAGATGTGCTGTCTCCTTGCAAGTAAGCAATTCTAACACCACTCTTACTTAAGGGGTTATAAAAGTAAGAGGTGAAGTTTCTCACAGCATCATTTGAGATGTCTATACCGATGGCATTTCTCCCTTGCCTGGAACATTCTATTAATGTGGTTCCGCTACCAGCGAATGGGTCCAGAACCCAATCGTCCCTTCTGGAATATCTTGCAAGTAGCTGTTGAGGTATTTGAGGGACAAAATTCCCCCAGTAATCTCCCTTGTGAGAACCGGAATTGTCTCTTCTCCTGAATATCCAGAGACTATCTGTAATTATGTCACCGTAATCCTTCCATTTCTTTGGGTCAAGATCATTGATGGCAAATCTAGAGGATTGGTGAATGGGAGGGCTTTTCAAAATCCTATTTCTAGTTTTTCTACTATGCCCTCTTTTTTCCGTATTCTTGGACCCTTCACTCAAAACAGGCATTGACATTTACCAAAATCGGTTAGATAAATAAAGATAAAAATCCTCTTATTCTTGTCTGTTAAATTATAAGGTTGACACCCTTCTGCAAATTACCGGGAACATCTTTGTCTGACACATGAAGCTCAGTTGGATGAGGGGAGAACCGAACAGGGTATATTTTACAAAGTTGGTATGTACAGGTATAATAATGTGCACGTCATTTGTCGAGTACCATTACGGCAAAATTTATATTGTCGGACGTTTTGTACATTTATGGAGATAAGAATCCAGGAAGGAAATGAGTATATATGTCAGCTTTGTGGAAGAAGGCACGAATCAGAAGTGGAAGCTATACAGTGCGGCTGCGGATACGACTGATATATATAGATCATAAGTAAATGGGTGGGGCATCATCTATATTTTGTGTTTTGGTTATGGAAACACTTAAAAATTTTCACTTACCAAAGTTGTATTGATGCCTTTCTGTATTTGGTAACTTCTGTTCCGAAAGAATTTCAAGGCTTTTTCCCTTAGTTTCCTTTATGAGCGTCAATGTTAGTATTATGGCGATCAGAGCAAAGCCACAGAGTAGTGAAAAAACGGCGGTTATACCAAAGAATGCAGCAATAGCCGGTTCGAGGAGAGTGAATGTTCCAGCACCGAGCTTTCCAGATGATGCTGATATCCCATGAGCAGTTGTTCTGATCGCTGTGGGAAAGAGTTCGGTTGGAAGAATGAATGTTGTGGAATTTGGACCCAGATTTCCAAAGAAATATGAGATGCCGTAAAGTCCCACAAACAGCACAATATCTGTCTTCAGCCCAACAAAGGCGATCGCAAACACAAAATAAATAACGGCCATTACGGTAAAACCGATCCATTGGAGTTTTTTTCTTCCAACTATATCGAGCAATGCAAAGGCAACCCAGTAGCCAGGTATGGCGAAGGCAAGAGATATTATTATGTTACCAATGGCAACCCCATTTACCTGTGAATAGAGGGTGACACCGGATGCCACACCCATTGCTTTGAAAATTGTGCCATTATTTATGGTAGTGCCATAAAATGCCATGTCGAAGAGGAACCAGCTGCCGGCAGTGGCCAGTAGAAGCCACGAATATTTTCTCAACAGCCCCCTCTTTGGCCCTGGAGAAACCTTACTTTCCACTACATCAATATTCTCAATCTTTGTTCCCGTTGCCTCTGAAATCGCCTGCGAGCCAGCCTTTAGATCATGTTTGGTTTGGATGGAGTACCTGGGAGTCTCCTTTATCTTTCTTCTGAGGTAGATGACTGACGCTGCGGGTATTGCACCAAACCCAAGCATTATCCTCCACGAATAGTAGAGGGGAACGGTATGAATGGCAAGGATACCAACGATGGCACCGAGCAGGAGACCAAATCCCTGCATTGCAAAAACGGATTGAACCAGTTTTCCACGGTTCTTTATATTTGAGTATTCACTCATTATTGTGGAACTTACTGGGTAATCACCTCCTATTCCTATGCCAAGGACGAAGCGCCCTGCTATAAGCATGGAGGCATTCACAGAAAATGCAGTGAATATTGCGAAAACAACAAGTATTGACATTTCGAGACCATAGATGTATTTTCTTCCGTATATGTCTGCAATCCTTCCGAATACCAGTGCTCCGACGAATGCTCCAAAGAGAGCCATGGAACCGATCAGTCCCTCTTCAAAGCTTGCAGCAGGGAATATCCATACTTTGCTTACCCCAAAAATATTGTTTGAATTGGTAATGCCAAAAAAGACCATAATAATCGGAAGTGCGGTGGAAGTAACGAATAAGTCATACGCATCTGTAAAGAACCCCATTCCTGCAGTAAAGATGGTCTTTACATGGAATCTGGTAGTACGTCCCTTATCGAGGCCCACGAGAAGATCTTCTTCTCTTTTTTCCACAATATTAAGATTTCAGAGCTTTGCATAAAGCTAATCAAAATACATTATGTGTATATATATACTATTTTTTAATATATATAATATATATAAGTCATGAAAATAAGTGCTGACACTCTGATTCAGAGTATTTTATGAAAAACCAATAGCATAGTTAAGAATAAAATTATTATAAATTGAAGGAATCTGGAGGAATCTGATGCTGCCATGGTATCCTATAAAACGGCCGTTCTGTCAATAGTTATGATGACAGTTCTGATGTCTGCGGTGGATACCACGATTGTGCTTCTGGCCTTACCTACCATAACCGAAAAGCTGCACACTGATCTAAGCTTATCCATCTGGGTAATTCTGGTCTATCTTCTCGTTCTTGCAATCATGACAACGCAGATGGGCTCCATAAGTGACAATTTTGGCAGGAAGAAACTCTATCTTCTGGGAATAGGTGTATTCACGGTAGGCTCTCTTTTTTCTGGTTTGTCCACAACTATTTACTTTCTCATAGGTGCAAGGGTCGTTCAAGGTATTGGGGCTGCTATGATACAGGGAAATTCCAGTGCCATAATAGCGGATAATTTTGACATCAATGAGCGAGGGAAAGCTTATGGCTTTACATCACTTGGATGGAACATAGGTGGTACCCTCGGAATTGTTCTTGGAGGAGTTATAACTACATTCATAGGTTGGAGCTACATATTCTTCATTAACGTTCCCATTGGAGTGGTTGCCATTGCCATTGGCATAAGGGCCATAAGGGAGGGAAAAAGGGCACCAAAAGAGGTGGATTTAGTTGGTGTTGGATATCTCGGCGTTCTCTTGTCGCTCATTGCATACGGTGCCATTGAGATCACATCGGTTGGACTTAACACAGTATCTGAGATTACGATACCCATTGGCATTCTAATGATCTTTCCATTCATCCACCATGAGAGGAGAACAAAAAATCCCATAATAAATATGGAAGCCTTCAGGGTAAGGGGACTGAGCTTTTCCCTCACAGCCACATTCTTCCAGGCACTTGGTTATCTTGCTGTTGTTTTCATCGTAATAATGTACCTGCAAGGAATAAGGGGATTCACACCTCTGTACTCAAGCCTTATTCTTGTTCCCGGTTACGTCGTTGCAAGCCTTCTTGCTCCCTTAATGGGGAGTCTGTCTGATAGGTTTGGGCAGAGATTATTTGCCACCCTTGGCATATTGCTTATGGGCTTAGGTATAACCGTTTATCTCACGCTACATGCTGATTCACCCATATATTATGTCATTCTTGGTTCTGTGATATCTGGAATTGGAGGCTCAATGTTCTGGCCCTCAAACAATTCGGCCGTTATGAGATACAGCCCTAGAAACATATACGGGTCGACCTCTGGTCTGATGAGAACACTGAGCAACATAGGCACTGTAATGAGCTTTGTTGTTACACTTACTATTGCCAGTGCTGTGATACCGAGATATATCGCATTCGAGGTTTTTGTTGGCCTGAGCAGTCATCTTATTGGTGATATTTCCACAAAGCTACTCTATGGTCTTAAGGTCTCAATGGTGTTTTCCATACTCATTCTTCTTGTTGCCGCCGTGTTCTCGTTCCTGAGAGGTTCCAGTTCCAGCAAAAATGCAGGAAAACCTTTGTCAGCAGGAAAGAAGTGAGTTCTCCCATAAAATTGAATGGCTAAAAGTTATCAAGTGATACGCACTCCCCAACAGAATCGCCGGATTCAGTTCTCTGAACGGATTTGTTCCTGATCCATTCCTCCAAACTCTCTTCATCCGATGTTCTGGATCTCTTGAGCTCAACAGAGCAATCTGAACAGTAAAATCCTGAAAATATGAGCGTCCCGCAAATAAGACAGTGTCTTTTGGGAGGCATAAACAAGTAATGTGCGGAAGTATAAAAAATTCATGCGTTCTGTAATAAAGGCTAAAAACTATAAGAATGCTATTTATAGCCATCGGGGTTTCCACCCGTCGCAACTATATGGAGATAAGATTAGAGATCTATTTTATTCTACCATATAGAATGTGAGGTTCTCCAATGACAAAATTAGAAGATCCCTTTCTAATTCAACAAGAAATATGAATGACGCCTTCAATACAGTGTTAATAACTTCTACCGTCACTAATAGTACCACTGGTTATCAGTTCATTGGATTTTATGAAGAAGCATATAACATTGCACATTTTAATTTGGCGTGTTGTAAAATTTGTACAAGTTCATATTAATTTCATATAAAGTTTAAATATTATTTGCTCATGATCAAGAATGGTCGAAGAGGCAGAAAGAAAACTTGTTATGATCCAGAGCCTGATTATTTACATTGCTTTCATTATAACACTCGTTATATTGTTTACAGATCATAACCTCATGAACGATTTTGGCATCAAGATTTACATGTTCGAAGGGTACTTCCTTCACTGGTGGGGGCTTCTCATAACAGGAATCATTGATGTGATCGGAGCTTCAATTCTTTTGCTTTATCATACAAAGAAACTTGTGAAAGTTGGTATAATTGGCACATCACTTCTTGCGCTTTTCCAGGTGCTCGATATATTCACGTACTCCATGTTGAAAGCCGGACTCACTGCCTCCCAATTTGCCACGTACCTGTTTGGGTTTTCCAAATACCCCTCGACAGAACCATATATTCCGGGAATGTATGATATTCTGCTTATAGTGTACATTATTGCAAGCATTACAGGCGTGTTTGTTCTTTCAAAATCTAAATGAATCATTTATGTAATGGCCCATTTTAAAGTGAAAACATGAAAATATATTCAGAAAGATTTCCAATTAAGTATCTTATTTCAAATTCTGGCATATGTCTGGGTGTGGATACAAAGCGGAGATCTTTTCTATTTCTAGTTTCAAAATCAAAGGTTATTTTTAAAGAACGACCTGTGGGAGACAAGGTTGTTGAAAACAACGATTATGAAATTGATAGGATAATAGATGATATTGAAAGAGGACTATAGCTGTTATTCAATGTCTGCTTGAGTTACTGCTTTCGAACTGTGTATTACACTTTTTCCGCTTGGATCATCAATGATGAGTGTGGCATTTTCCCTTACATCATCCATTATAAGATCAAGAATGTGTTTGCTTTCTGCAGCTTTCTGTATGTCCTCCCCGTTATCCATGAATGATATTACCATATCCCTTATGGATGAGATTATGCCTTCCACCGTTGTTATCTCTCCATTGGAGTGTTCACCCGGATAAACTTCAGCGCCAATCTCGGGGACGATTATCGTTCCGCGAGGAGAACGATAAACCATTACCATTAAATCTTCCGGGGTTTCAAGTTTGAATGTAATCCTCTTCCTTCTTTTACTCTCCTGTGATTCAATGTTTGTATTCTTGTAATAACAGTTTTTGCAGTAATACGTGTTGATGTTCAATACACCTTCGTATGGTATTTCCACTGATTGAAAAGTTAAATACAGTACTGCATCACAAGCTGGGCACTTTAAGCTTGTTTCAATTTCAGGTGGGACGTCATAATCGTCCATCAGATTCACTTCCTATTGGTATTCGCTTCTTATGAGCGATATATAATTATGATCTGTTTTAAATAGATTTGTCACTTTCAAGCATTATTGGAACGAAGATGGTGACTTTACCATTCCTATTTTAGTTTCTTATCATTCGGGTTCCAACGAGTAAGGGGTCTTCCAGATGCAGCATCCTTTCAGGAAAATTGCCGTTCAAAAGATAGACTGAACTGGCATATTTGAATATAATTCGCATCATTTGAACCTTTAGCTCCATCCCGCCGGTAACGTCCCCAACGGGAGAGCTAAATTCCATATCACCACTTAGATCTCTTAAGATCCTGCTCTCATCACTTATTTTTGGGTCAGCAGAAAAGACTCCATCAACATCACTCAGGAAGATGACAGCCTTTGGTTTGAGCTTTCTCGCAAGAATCATAGCGAGCGTGTCGCCGGATATTATTTCAAGTCTGTCTCCTTTCATGAAAACATCTCCATGTGTTACGGGAGTAAACCCTGCCTCTGTAAAATGCAGAATGGTAGATGTACTCATCCTTTCTCCTATTGTATCAGAAGGGCTTACAGTAATGGGATTCAACCCGCTACTAATGAGAAAATCAATTACCCTCAAATTCAGATCAAGAACATCTCTATGAACAATTGAATAGCCCCTGATTGCTCTCTCGGAAATCCATGAAGGTAATCCAAATTCCTTCGCCTGCAGGTGACCAAATGAGCCGGCCCCGTGAATTATGATTAATCTATCGTTTAGTCTTTTAAGGACGTCCGAAATGCCTTTCATTACATCAGGTTTAAATTTTCTATAAGAGGATTTGTCCGTAATGACGCTTCCACCGATCTTGATTATTATCATTGAGGTTACATTTCAAGTTATTAATTAAAGTGTCTCAAGAGCTTTCCATTCAACCTTAGTCTGCAATAGTATTATTAATGGTCTAAAAATTCAGACGAAAGGGCCGGTAGATCAGCGGTAGATCGCCTGCTTTGCAAGCAGGAGGCCTCGGGTTCAAATCCCGACCGGTCCATTTAATCTATTAATCGAATACCTTTTATGCCACCTCTCGTTATGT
>JAKAYJ010000022.1 GCA_021816385.1 Thermoplasmata archaeon | reverse complement strand
TATGAGAGGGGTCCGTGAAGTTTGGCAAATTTTTTTATAAATTTATATATTAAACATTTGGTGTTGATAACATTGTTTATAAAGATAATTTGAATTTAAATACATAGTTATTCTTAAATACAAATTCAAAATGTCGAATTCGATACATGAATTTAGGAGAATATTCCGATAGTGCACTTTTCATTCTTTCGCTGAAACCAATGAGTGGTTATGAACTTTCAAGAAAATTGAAATGGGATGGTTCAATGGTTTCGGGAGGCACCATAAGACCATTGCTAAAGTCCCTTGAATATCACGGCTTCATAAGATATGAAATGAGGGGAAGGGCAAAGGTATATCATCTCACGTCAAAGGGCGAAAAGTATGTTTCAAATCTGCGCCTTTTCAGGGAAAATATAAGAGAAAGAATGCTGGCGGTGTCCATGGGAAGGGATCTACTGTTTCCTGATGTTCTCGCAAGTATTGAAGACACTACAATTCTGAATGAGGCAATAGACATGATGGCCTCTGTAATTATAAGGCAGGTGAAAGTTGCCTTTGTGCTTAAAAAAGCAGGAAATACTGAGGCAATAGATAGAATGGTTTCAAATCTCAATGAGGTCATCAAAGAGATACTCTCTGCAGAAAAACCAAAAATTAAGCAGTAATATGACATATCAGGAGATCTATATTAGAAGGAGTGATAATTGATGGATTTGACCTTATTTAATACAATAATTCTGTGGCTCCACATATTTTCAGCGATAATATTTGTTGGAGGTTCCTTTTTCATATGGGTGGTTGTGATTCCTGCCTCGTATAAGATAACTGATGATGAGAAGCTAAGGACGAGAATAGTGGGGCTCATAGGAAAACAGTTCGCCTGGATTACTAATGTTTTCCTGATAATACTGGTTTTCACAGGCATATATAATGCAACCTGGTATCTGAATTACAATTTTTTTGCACTTTTCAATACGCAGGGAGGAAACATTCTTCTGGTGAAAATTGTACTCGTGGGTGCAATGATCCTCATAATGTATGGAAACAACCTCTACCACGGAAAGAGGATCATGAAGATGGCCAGAGAAGGAAGGATGGATGAACTTAGAAAACTGAGGAAATGGTCTCACATGCTTTCTTATATTACACTGGGACTGATGATCGCCATAACTATAGCAGCTGTTGCACTTCAGTTTTACTGATTATGATATAAGAATACATGGCAGGATCTTTCTCTTAAACAGTTCAGATGGTTTTTTATGATAAGGGAAACATTTAAGCTGCTCTATGGCAGTATTAGACAAAAACTTTCGTGCATTGGTTTTAGAAAGGTTTTGACAGTCAGCGAGAACGGATCTGGTAATGTAAGAAGGCAACATGAAGATTTAAAATGATTGCTCTTTGAGTTAAATCAACAAAAGTTAACCATTCATACCCATATTACTATATTAAAGGTCTTTGAACCTATTTTAGAACTATTCGCCTGATTCACGTGGGGTTGCGGCTGGAACTAGGCCAGGGAAACAAGCCCAAAGACAAACAATATGAACGAAGAAATACCTTCTACATAGAAACCTGCCTGAAGACCGTAATCCACTCCAGCATAGCTGCTGAAATAGAATACATGTCCATTGAGATCTGGAGAAACCTTGTAGATGAATATTATATAAACGATTAATGCCACTATTCCTATTATACCGGCTATAACCGAACCGATGTTTGACTTCTGGCTTTTCTTTTTGTAGATCATAATGGACCCGAAAACAATGGCACTAATGCCTGATACTATAATCAGAATTCCTGTGATGTACGAAAGATATCGTGGCATATCCTGTGGAATAGTAGGTGTGGACAGGGGATAAAATGTACCGGCTGGACCAAATATGCCCAAAGCCTCATTCCACCATGGTATTATGAGGGAAATCAAGATGAGAACACCGAAGAGGAGGCTCACTATTCCAGTTACTAACTTATTTCTCATTTGATGACCATCATCAAAAAATATATAAACACTTGTTTATGAAAACTTTAAAGTTAAAAAAAGTTGGTTGTAATATTGGGATTACCTTGCGGAGGCTGCTATTCTTTCCACTTCTTCCTTTTTGGCTACTGCGTGAGAATTCTGGTCGTTCTTTGATGCAAGTATAATCTCATCTGCGAGGCATGCCTCAATTGATTTCTTGTTTTTGTATGAAGCGTCTGTTGAACCAATAGCAATGTTTCTCAGTGCTTCATCCACTCTTCTTGAAGGGGCAACATCCACTGCCTTGGGTACCGCGATACCACCATATTTCAACCTTGTCACTTCCTCTCTTGGAGCAGCGTTCTCTATTGCGTTTATGAGAAGCTGTAGAGGGTTCTGCTTTGTCTTCTCTTCGATTATTTCAAATGCGTCCCTTAAAATCCTGTATGCTCCATACTTCTTTCCAGTCCACTTTTCTGTTCTCATAAGTTTGTTAATCAACCTTTCAACTGTGTTTACATTCTTCTTTCCAGCTGAATAGTTTGAAAATCTTCCACCTGTATGCAGGTTCATGTACGAATTCAGGTTAATATATTTAGAGAGTCCCAAATCATGGACCTCGATTCCGCTTACATCATATTTTCCAAAAATTTTAAGATCCATTATCTCACCGTCTTCTCCTTTCTTCCTCTCACTAACTCAGATAACGAGATGCCATTGACTCCAACGACCTTATATCTGACTCCGGGGATATCTCCCTTGCTTCTACCTTTACTTCCACCTATTCCTTCCACCAGGACTTCATCGTGCTCATCTATGTAGTTTATGGCACCATCACCAGGAGCAAACGCAGTAACCTGCCTGCCATTTTTTATAAGCTGAACTTTTACGCACTTCCTTATGGCTGAATTAGGCTGCTTTGCTTCAATACCAATTTTTTCTATAACGATTCCTCTGGCCTGAGGTGATCCTTCAAGTGGATCACTCTTCTTTTTTAATTCCAGCACTCTTCTCTTATACTTACTGTTAGACCATCTGAATTTTTCCCTATCACTGCTTAACTTTGATCCTGCATTTTCTCCATTCGCCAATATATCACCCTAGTTTAATTCAAATTTTGAACCTGATTGAGTAGTAGGGTAATAGAAATATGCATATAAATGCTATTGTCCCTATTGCTTTATTCTTATTGCAACTGCTGTTTTCCATGATTCTTCAGAGACATATAATTTCTAATGTTCAGGTTAAGATTATTTAGTGGATAATGTTTTTTTGCACGATATCTCTTTGAACACGTTTATAGGTAGTGAACAGCATGAAAAGGTTTACCTTTTCTGAAATTCTGCATTGTCAAACTTCAGACTCGGTGTATTTTTGAAGTGATTTCAAAATGGATATATTTATCTTTTAGGGATTAATCCCACAGAACACAAATTGCCAAGTAATAAATCAATTATAGGAATTAGATCTTTTTTGTCATCCGTAGGTGCAACTGCAGCATCCACTTTTGTTGGGATTTACGCCGTTCTTATAGGTGCAAGTGCAAGTGAAATGGGCTGGTTACAGTCCTCTGCAAATGCAATATCAAACGGAGGGCAAATACTCTGGGGAAAGATAAGCGATAGAACAGGTTCACGAAGGATATTCCTCATAATTGGAAGCATCATACTTGCTACACTCTGGGCCCTGATGCCCTTTGCATCGAACCCAGTCAATTTGATAGTGATTTATTCCCTTATAGCCCTCTTTGGTTCAATGATTACGGTAAACTGGTTTTCCCTCATCGCTGATATTTCTGATTCAAGTGTGAGAGGTAAGTTCCTGACCTTCATCAATAATATTTCATCAGCAGGTACGATAATTTCCCTGATTGTCATGGTCTTTCTTTTTGGAGGAGATCTCCAGTCAAACATAATGCTGCCATTCTTCCTTTCTTCTGCAACATATCTTGTTTCCAGCGTCTTCCTGGTTTCCTTGAAAGAAACAAAGCACAATGCAAGGTTTGACGGATCTCTCCTTGCAACCATAAGGAAGATCAGATATGACGAAAACTTCTTCCCTTATTTCAGGGCAACAAACATTCAGGGGTTTTTCTGGTCCATGGCCTGGCCAATGTTTCCAATTACTATAGTTTCTGTTATGGGTTTTGGGCTTAGAGCTGTGGCCATTCTTACCATAGTATCATTGTCTGTGACCATAGTTATTCAGACTCTTTTAGGGAGAATAACTGATAAGACCCAACGGCCCCCACTGATCTTCGTTAACAGGGTAATGTTGAGCTTCATTCCAGTATTTTATGCATTTTTTCATTCCTTCCTGTTGTTTGTTCTTCTTGAATCATACAGCGGTTTTCTTGGAGCTTTACAAAATATTGTAATGAATTCTTATCTACTGGACATTATACCAACAACCAGGAGGGCAGAATATATATCAATAATCAATGGTTTCAACGGACTGGTATATCTAATGGGTGCACTCGCTGGCGGTTATCTTCTTCAATATGCACTTTCTGTGTTTCCACTTGTGAAAGCCCTCGAAGTCTCGTATATGATAGTGTTTGTAGGAAGATTTTCCTCATCCTTCTTATTCCTGAAATTAAAAGAACCTGAGAAAAAGGGAAGAACGCCTCTTGGACTATTTTCCATATTATACAGGCAGAAGATCCCGGGAAGCCCTTCTGGAGGCACAATCAAGATGAAATGAGATTTTCATGTAAACTTTCAGTCCTGTCATAATTTCTTGATATTAATGATGAGCCCAGTACGGAAATTAAAATTATAATAATGAATGATGAGAGAGTAAGGTAGAATAGACCAGAACTGTTGATAAGAGAACCTATCATGGCAATGAAGAGGAGAGACATTGAAACAAGCCCTACCATTCTTATTTCTCTCCTGAATTTTCTGGAGTTGAAAAGTGATAGACCAACAATAATGTGTACAACAACATAGGAAAGGCTGACTATTTCAGCTATTACCACAAAGGCGTTATAGAAACCAATTGTAGACCTTGAAATCAATATTATTACTGTGTCTAATACCAGTAAAATAATAAAGAATGTACCTGTTTTTATATACCTCATCTTCCTTAAAATCATACCCTGAAAATCTTCATACATGTTCAACAATGCGTGAGAGTATGATAACATTAGATTATAGGCACTAAGCAGTAATAAGGCTACCAGTAAATATGGAACTATCCCTCCCATATCTGTACCAAGGATTCTCAGCAATATGGCCGGGTTTGATGAGTAGTAGTTTATATTGCTTCCAAGAAAAACAGTGAGAGAATATGAAGATATTATCATGACAAATCCAGTAATGAGGTAAGAAAAGATCAGTGTTTTGTTTACCCGTGTAGATGGGATGCTGGATTTGCTGAAGAGGAATATTCCGCTGCCGCTGCCAGAAAACATAAGAACTCCGAGCATGACTCCTTCCCAGAAATTCCCAGAAAAAACACGCGATAAACTTATGGAAATGGTAGAATTGCTCATCATTAAGATCATAGCTATACTTAGAACAAGAATTCCGAGGATTTCAATCATTCCGATAGCTGTTATTACGGAAATTGCAAGATTCCTCCTCTTTAATAATGGAACAGATAGAAAGATGATTAATATTGCTGCAAATAGCAGATCAAAAACGATCTTGTTTCCTGAAATGAAATATGATTGCACAAAAAACGATGAGAACATAATTATATTGGGAATTACAAGGAGAGAATACATTATGTAGACCAATCCTGTAAAGACTGCAATCCTGAATCCAAGAGAATACATTGCATATGCTGCGTACCCCGATCCATTAGAAATTTTAGAAGAAAATAAAATGATAGGCAGGAAGCTCATGAAACTAATGATGAAAGCAACGGTGACTACAACAGGCATCATGCTACCTGAGAAAAATGCTATTAAGGGTAGTAGTGCCACAAAATTCAATGCAGGACCTACTGAACCAAATGACTGAAACGTAAGTTGCCTGAAAGAAAAATTCATGGAGACGGATTTAAAAATAGTATAATAAATTTTATAAATATGAAGTAAACTTCAGGATGATCAGTAGAATTCCTGAAGATCTTCTTCGGTCAACTTAGTTATTGGCTGCTTTATAAGTGGAGTCTTCATCACGGAGTCCCTTTCTTCATATGTCATGTCATTAGCTTCGTAAAGGATTCCAATCGGTATTTTGTCCCCCCATTCATCGGCTCTTTTGTATGCTGCCATGAAATCTGTGGGATCGTGTTTTTCATCTTCTACTTTGTAAACCCTCTTCCTGAAGAAATCATAAGTGTTATCTTTGTTATAAGTCACACAGGGACTGAAAACATCAACGAATGAGAATCCCTTGTGCTGTATGGCCTTCTTTATTGTCGCTTGCATATGTTTGACATCCCCTGAAAATTCTCTTGCCACAAATGTTGCACCTGCGTTTAGGGCCATTGTTACAGGGTTTATTGGAGGTTCAATGTTTCCATCGGGAGTAGTCTTTGTCCTCATGCCTAGTCTTGATGTTGGTGATGCCTGCCCCGTTGTAAGTCCGAAAATCTGGTTATCCGAAACTATGTAAGTTATATCTGGATTTCTTCTTGCTGCATGGTAGAAATGCTGGGTTCCTTCGTTAAAACCGTCACCGTCACCACCATATGCAATTACTGTTAATTCAGGATTTGCCCATTTTATTCCTGAGGCAGCTGGCAGAGATCTTCCATGTATTCCATGAAATCCATATGCCTTTACGAATTCAGGCATGTTGCTTGAACAGCCTATACCAGACACTATTACTGTGTCTTCTGGTTTAATACCTAACTCTGCGAGTGCCATTGGGATTGCAGTCAACTGTGCAAAATTTCCACATCCCGGGCACCAATCCGCTTTCACGGTCCCTTTAAAATCTGCTAATGTAACCATCTTTTTTCACTCCTTTATTTTTTTCTCTATTTCCACAGCCAGCGCACCTGGGTAGAACGATTCGCCATCATATTTGGTGATCAGGTCTGCCTCAAGACTCATTTCTGACTTGATGAGTCTCAATAACTGCCCTGTGTAGTTATTTTCTACAAATATTATCTTTTTCTTTCCCTTTGTAAGTTTCAATATGTCTGGATTTACTGGATAGGGCCTGTTCACTTCAATGGCACCTACCTTTATTCCCTTATTCCTTAACATATCTACAGCCTCCTCCACAGCTCCCTGTGTTGATCCCCACTGTACCACTGCGTATTCAGCATCGTCCAACCTGTACTGAGGCGTTGGAGGAAGTTCTTTTTTCAACTGCTCCAATTTCTTCATTCTCTTTTCCATTATTTTCTTTCGTATCATTGGATCAGTTACAGCATCGCTGACTACATCTCCCTTTTCATCGTGCTCATCTGAATCCTCGTTGTGCATTAAATTTGGTGTTCCTGGTAATGCTCTCATTGAAATTCCATTTTCAGTGAATTCATATCTCTTGTAATTCTTTTCGCTACCTGTTGCAAATTGGTCTCTTACAATATTGGAATCAAGCTTCAGGTTCTCGATAGTCTCATCATGCTCAGCAAGATAAAGATCAACCATGAAGAATATTGGTATCTGGTATTTTTCAGCAAGATTCAATGCTTCTCCTACCATATAATAAGTTTCTTCAATGTTTCTAGGAGAGAAAATTGCCTTTGGAAAATCCCCCTGGGATGCCCCCAGAATCTGGAGCAGGTCTCCCTGCTCGGTTTTTGTTGGAAGCCCGGTGGATGGACCCGCTCTCTGAGCCTCATACACAACTAGTGGTATTTCCATTTCCGCAGACATACCTACAGCTTCGGTCATTAGTGCAAAACCTCCGCCAGATGATCCTGTCATTGCCCTGATTCCGGCATAATTAGCTCCTATGGCCATGTTAATTGCTGAAATTTCATCTTCTGTTATTTTAACGAATACATTGAATTTCTTTTCATGTGATGCGAGATAATGGATAATGGATGACGCAGGGGTCATAGGGTATCCAAAATATGCCTTCAGTCCTGCCCTTACTGCTCCCAATCCTGCAGCTTCTCCTCCAGCCATAAGATACATCTTCTTCTTTGGAGTTTTGAGTTCTTTTGCGGCCTTCCCATATTTTTCTACAAAAGTGTCGTAACCTTCCTGTGCAGCCTTTACGTTAAGTTCTGCTATTTCACCCTTACCCCCAAACTGATCTCTTATGACATTTGCAAGCTCTTCAAAATCAATTGATAAATATCCAAATACTGCTCCTATGGCAACTGTGTTTTTCAAAAGAGTGTTTTTACTGTATTTCTGGGCAATTTCACCTAGTGACATTTCGCAGTATTTTATACCGTCAAATTTCTTGAAGTCACCAACACCTTTGTCGTAAACAACAATCCCTTTGACTGGCGATGCTCCACCTTCATTTATCTCAGGGTTGGTGTGCCTTTCCAGTGCATCCTTATTCAATGCGATGAGGATATCCAAATCGTCTCCCTGATTTTTCACCTTCTTTATCGATGCTCTTACCTGATACCAGCTTTGTCCGCCCCTTATTATGCTCTGATAATAGTTGTAAGTGGAGACGTACAATCCGCTCCTCGAAAAAACTCTTGCTATTATTAACCCTGCAGACTGAACACCGTCTCCGGCAGCCCCGCCTACTCTGACGATAACTTCATTTTGATCCATGATTTTGTCACTACCTTATTCAATACTATATTTCTACTTGCTATAAATTTTTTTAAACATTTTTCAGACAATATAAATCTGTCGTGCTTGATCTCCATCTTTGCATAACCTTTCATATCCTCAAGCTATAGAAATAGAGGAGAAACTCTATAAATAATATATACCTATAATAATAATTTAATTTTCCCCTCGTTCATTATAAGTTATTAAAAGTAAAAGTTGCATTCATACCTTCTTGCATTAATGAACCACGTCATAAGCTAGATAACTTGACACCTTTCACCTGAATAAATGGATCTGTGCAAAGGAATTTCTACGCCGGGGGGGAGATTTGAACTCCCGAGCTACAAGAGCGGTAGATTTCGAATCTACCGCCTTACCGGGCTAGGCTACCCCGACATTCATTTTCTTATGTTCCTCCATGATGCATTTATTCATTATGACTTTTATGGAGTTATCTTCAGCAAGTTTAGCCCCTTCCATATTCTCTACACCTAGCTGCATCCATATAACATCTGGCATTATTTTTAGGGCTTCTTCAATTACTGGCACTACCGCTTCTGATTTCCTGAAAATATCTACAACCTCAATCTTCTTTTCCAGTGAAGCTGATTCAAGATCAGGGTAACATTTGATACCTTCCCATTCAGTCAATGCTGGGTTTATTGGTATAACCTTGAAACCATGTTCCATTAGATATTTTGAAACTTTGTAGCTGTCCCTGTCTGTTTTATTACTTATGCCAACTACTGCCACACTTTTGTTGTCTCTAAAAACTTCACGTATAACACTTGTTTCATTCATGATTAAATAAAAATAATATTGGTTTTAAATCTTTTCCTTATTTTACCAGTTTCTCAATTTCATCCTTGGTAAATATTTTGAAAGTTGAGTCACTTCTAATTGAGGCTACTTCTGGAGTCTTGTATTCAGCTCCCTCTTCCATTGAAGATTTTAGAGCTGCAATGCCTATTCCGATTGCTGTTTTTTCATCAGCGTCCTCTTTGTATTCCTTTTCGAGATAGGAAAGAACCTGGTCTCTTCCTGCACCGATTGCAGTTGCTTTATATTCATTAATGACACCGGATGGATCTGAATCAAAAAGCCTTGCTCCAACCTGGTCGATTCCTGCAAAAATAATGGAAACACCATATGGCCTTACCCCGCCGTACTGTGTATATTGCTGCATCTGGTCTGCTACCTTCTTGACAAGATTCTCTATGTTGACAAGAGAACCATAGCTGACCTTTTCCTGCTGGGTTACTATCCTTGCGAAATCTATTAGGACTCTTGCATCTGCCCCGAGACCTGATGTGACACAACCTACAAAATCATCTATTAACTGAATTTTTTCCAGGGAGTTCTGTTCCATTAACTTGCTTCTTGGTCTTTTTTCTGAAATGAGAAGAACGCCATCCTTGAACTTGATTCCAAGAGCAGTGGAGCCTCTTTTTACTGCTTCTCTTGCATATTCAACCTGAAATAGTCTCCCATCAGGGGAGAAAACTGTAATTGCCCTATCATATGCCATTTGTCCCTGTTGCATTTATTTTCACCTTATCTCCCTTAACATGTTTCTCTAATAAATCTTTTCTAATTTTTCCTTTTGTTGTGAGGTTTCAACCAACCCTCTCTGACGGAAGGTATTGTAAATATAATCATGCAATGGCAACTGATTTACATTACTTTGCCAGACGTGAAAGACCATTATTTATCTCTTTCTTACATGTCTCAACAGCCTGATTTCAGCATAGTCATGAAGGTATATGCTTCATTTCCATAGGACGAGCAGGTCATTGAATCCCATGTGTTCTTATGGGCAGTTCGTCCTAACTGTCCTGCCCTCAAACAGAGTGTCTTGCTGCCTCATGTGAGGACAGTTTAGATTGCATCATTCTCTGAATTAAACACTCGCTCTAATTCTCTTTTCGTGTCATGTATTACCTCTCGAAAAAGATAAAATTATTAGTTCCATAATCATGTATAATAAAGTGTTTCCATATTGCAGTTCCTGTAAGGCAAAAAAGAATTTATGTGGACTTGGATATTGTCCCATAATAAAGAACCTCAAATCCAGCGGTCTTGAACTCAGGATGGTCAGTGGAGAAGCAGAAACAGATACTCCCCCAGGTATATTTGTCGGCAATTATGGATATCCAGAAGTTCTTGCGGGTCCAACTGCCCTCTTTAATCAGGATGTTTTTGATTATGGTAAGGACAGATTTGGGATGAAACTGGAGGAAGTTATTTCCATGAATTCAAATGTCTACAGAACAGCATCAAAGATGTCCATAAGAAGACCAGATGAGAAATTTCATGAATATATACTGGAAAGTGCTTCTTCTGTGAAACCATTTGAGATCGCTTTCAAGACCGATCACTTTTCCATGCATGGTCCTGATACAGGAGATTTTTTTGATACTCCGGTTGGATCAACTGCAATGGTCTCCAATCTCAGGGTTACGGGAAATCCCAAAATACCAAGAATGGTTGATTACATTCACGAAGATAATGATCTGAAGTCTTCACAGGCCCTTTTCAAACTGTTTCAGGAGGGCTTTCAGCCAGAATATCTGCAAAACATACTTGCCGGTGGTTTGATAGGGATAGATCACCAGAGGAAGATGGTACCTACAAGATGGGCAATAACTGCCACTGATGACGTTCTTTTCAAAGAGCTAAAAAAGGATATTATTCACTACCCATGGATTTCAGATATCATGCAATTCGACATGAGTTATGTGGGTAATTCGTTTCAGGTTGTACTCCTTCCTGGACCATTTTCCTTTGAAATGCTTGAGCAGTGGAACAGAGGTTCCCTGTGGGGCCAGGGTTCTGTTTCAATTGATTATGAAGGGCCAAATGGGAGGACTAAATATGCTTCAAATATTACAGGGGCATACTATGCCGCAAGGCTATCAATTGCAAGATACCTTAAATCGGTGAGAAAACAGGCATCTGTCATTGTTGTAAGAACTATTGGCTCAGAATATCATTCTCCCCTTGGTGTATGGGTCATAAGGAGTTCTGTCAGAGAGGCCATGAAAACTAGGCCCGTTAAATTTTCTTCGACCGATGAATTCATGAAGGAATCAAGATTAGGTATAGAAAAGGCAAAGGAACTGTCGTGGATTCTGAAAAATCAACAGAGGCAGAAGAGGC
>JAKAYJ010000021.1 GCA_021816385.1 Thermoplasmata archaeon | reverse complement strand
TCCGATCTACAGACATTCATAGAAGCATAAAATATTTGAAAAAGAAGTCCTGTTCACGGAATAGCATTTCTGAAAAATACTTATATTTCACTTAAAAATATTATATCTACTTGAAATTATGAAAAATTAGATTCACTGAGTGGCTATTGTTTGCAATTCATTCAGCAATTCCTTTTCTACGTGATCTGACCATGCAATTTCAGGAATATCAATAACGATGAATATTTCTGACAGCAGAATCACCTCAATTGCTGTAATAGTTATATCTCCCAGCAGTCTCCCGACTCCAACGTTAACCTTTACCTGGCCGCCTGATTCAGCTGTGAACACAAATGTCAATGCTCTATCCGCTGCTATGAGACCCCTCAGTATTCCAAATTTCTGGGCCTGAAGGATTGCCTTATCCTGCTGTACGTTACTCTGTACTTTCCAGCCGTCATTTATCAGGTAAGCTGTAAATGATTTTATGATCTCATCAAGACTTTTTGTAGTTTCCAGAATTCTTTCTTTTTTGAATATTTCCATGGGCTTTAAATCAAAACATCCTATAAAAGCTATATCCTATAAAAACCAATTTTAACAGATAATAAATATAATTAAACATAATGTTATGTGAATTCGATCTGTGAATCATGGTTACTGAAAATATAAGCTTCAGGGAATGGGAAAAACTGTTCATGAGAGGCAAAACCTCTGCAACATATCTAGCTGTAATTTCATTTGCACTCTTCGCGGTTGCAATACTCTACTCAAGAATATTTCTATTTTACTTTATCATATCTGAAATCGGTGCTTTCACCGCCTTCGGTGTTCTTGTGGACTATGTTTCCCATCTTTTCAATGATGAATGGAAATCACCGGTCGATAGGGAGGGATGGATTCAACAGTTCAAGAATGGCAGAACGCACGATACATACGGGTTAATAATACAGATTGCCTGCTTTACCATATGTGGTTTCAAATTTCCACTGGCATTTGCCGCAATCCTTTCACTTATACCTCAGATATATATTGTATACAAACTCAGGTTTTATCACTGATAATTTATAATAATCATGAACTTATTGCTTCATGCCATTTCTACCCTGTAAAACATTATAAATACGTGATTTGTTTATGATTGACATTATGACTGAACTGAATTTTGAAGTAATGAATAGGGAAGTAAAAGAATTTGCAATGGGGCAAACAGATATTTTCAAGAAGGAAGTGAAAGGTATATATGAGAAGATAAGACCAGAGATGAAGAAATTTGTTTATCAGAAAAAGATAAAGTCCGTTGACCTTACTAAAACTGACGAATACTTTGTCACTGTTGAGAATGGTAAAAACAACCTTGTTGTAAATGGAGAAGAAATCTATTCAACTTCTGGGATTATAGTCTGGACAAAACCTGAAAAAAATGGTGACAGGATTGCCCTTTTTGAAACCTCTGGCTCAGATGAAGGAACACTACGTGTATTTTCGAGAGATAGGCAGATATATACAGAAGATGGATTTATACATGATATAATATATTTAGATGATGAATTTTATCTTATAAAGGAGAAAAGGGATGAAAGCATCTCAAATACAAAAGATTCATCAAACGGAATTTTTCTAGATGGTAAATATGTTTTCGGGAAGGGTATTGAGTCAGGAAGAGGACTCAGTGGAGAAAGATACGGAGACTCAGTCATTATACAGGCAAGCGATAACATTTCAACTGACATATATATGGGCATGATAAATGATCCATCATCGTGGAAGCTCTTCAGAAAATATGATCATGAGGTTAAGGTTATTGATTATGAAGATGACACACTTTATACCTTGCGGTTTGAGGGGAATGGTATCATTACAGTGGGAGAAAAGGAATACTGCCTAAACGAACCTGTAGAGGATGCAGTGAGAGTGAAAGAGGGATTTCTTGTTGTTCATATGAGGGATGCTAAATCTGTGCCTGTTCTTTATGGCAATGATGGCCAGAAAATAAGAGAGTTTTCCCTAAACACTTACAAGGGACTGATTGCATTGAGTTCAGATGAGGTGAGGGCAACTCTTGTAATGGGAGATTTCGGTACAACATTTGAAATCTATTCCTTTGAGAATGGGAAAATGGAACTGAGGGAGAGAAATGAAGTTTCAAAATTCAATGCCTCTGAAAGCTGTGTTGAATTTAATGGAAAGAAAGTTCATTATTTCTTCCTTAGTGCAGGTAGTGATACGAGAAACACTCTGGTATACGGTTATGGTGGCTTCAACATATCTCTTTTGCCTTCATACAACAATTTATTTGCTTATCTCCTTGACAATGATGTTAATGTTGCAATATGTAATCTTCCTGGAGGTGGAGAATATGGAGAAGAGTGGCACAAATTTGGCATGAGAGAGAAGAAGATAAATGTGTATGAATCTTTCCAGGCAATAATAAGGAAATTGAGAAATGATAGATATCACGTAATATGCTATGGAGTTAGCAATGGGGGACTGCTTTCCTCATATACACTTGCAAAGATTCCTGGAGAACTTGACGGAGCGGTTATCGGAAATCCAGTAATAGATCTCATGAGGTTTCACAGGCTGCTGGCAGGACAGTACTGGGTAAGTGAATATGGCAATCCTGATGATCAAAATGATGCAAAATTTCTTAGGAAATACTCTTCCTATGAACAGTTGAAGCCGGGAAAATATCCTCCTTCCCTAACATATTCAAGAATGGAAGATGACAGGGTTCACCCGGCACATGCATTGAAATTCTATGAAAAACTCAAGTCCTATGGAAACGAGGCATATCTAATGATTGGGGAGGGAGGTCATCTTGGTTCAGGACTGGAGGATACTGTTGATGAAGTATCATATATAGCAAGCTTCATCCAGTATGTATTCTCTAAAAATTATGAGAAATAATTTTTTCAACTAATCTGAAATTAATCTCATTTTTTTCTTTATTTTCTCATCCAGGTTTCCAACAATATCAGTACCATGAGAGGAAATCAGATTATTTTTATTGAGTTCCTCTGTGGCATTTTTTAGTGATTCAAATGATGATTTAACCAGCATTGCATCTGGCTCATCTGTAAATCCTTCGTTGCAGGTTAACAGTTCACAAGATGAAGATCCCATAGCGATATCCCCGGTGAATATGTTTCCATCATTATCTGCAAGAATCATTTCATCTATATATGGGACTTTGTCTTCCTTCTTCCGGTATACCTTAACTCGCTTTGCATTTAGCCAGAATATAGGACCTTCGTTGTAGGCCTTATAATTAGCAATTTTCTTTTCTCTATAAATTTCACCGGGTGAGACAGAAATTGAATCACCCTGATCTGGAACGTATAGCGGAATCTTTAATTTATATGAGAGATATCTCGATCCTCTGGTATGGTCAGCGGTTGTTATTATAATAGCCTCTGGTTTTCCCATGAATGTAACTGCCTGTTCAATACCGTGCACATATGGAGGGTCGATCAATAGAATACTTCCATTTTTTATCAATAAATGACCTACCATGTCCCAGTCATACTCAGGATCCTGTGTCCTCCAAGCAAAGTTATTTTCCATTACAGGAATGAACATGATCATGATAGTATTCATTTATATATAATAACATTCAGCACTGTTATAGTTTTTAAGTTCTAACCAGCACCCATAACATGAGAAGGATGTTTATTTGTAATTACAGCACAATCCTGATATCAACGGCATATGCATCTTCCTGTGTGACGATTAACGGATTTATATCCATCTCCTTTATGCCAAGGTCCTCAATCATCCTGGATATTCCTGTTATAGCCCTGATCGTTGCGTCAACATTGTAATTTCTCTTTCTCGCATTAAGCAGCGAAAGTACCTTGCTTTCTGACATCATTTCAAGAGCCTCGTTTTCTGATACAGGAACAAGTCCATAGCTGATGCTTTTTAGCACTTCAACATATATCCCCCCAAGTCCCGTAAGAATGGATGGACCAAATGATGGGTCATTTAAGCCTCCAAGGAAAATCTCAACACCAGTAAGCTGTTTTTGAATCATTACCTTTCCAGTCTTACTTATCAGTGTGGTGAATGATGACTCCATGCTCCCTGCCTCAACATTCATTATCACTCCTCCGATCTCTGTCTTGTGAATTGGCTGATCAGAAGAAACCTTCATGACAACTGGATAACTTATTTTCTTGCAGAGGTCCTTAGCCTCCTCAATGGAAGAAACGATTCCCCAGTCAGGTACTCTTATGCCATACAATGCCATGAGCTTGAAGGAAAATTCATCGCTTAGTGTGCTTCTATCCTTAACCAGATCCAGCGCGCCCTTAACGGGTTCGGATATTCTTATCTTCTTCAGCGGGGGTCTAACATCCAGTATATGTTTTATTGCCTTTACTGCATCTTCAGGAAAACTGTATCCGGGTATTCCTGCAGATGAAAGAATCCTCAGTGCAGACTCTGCATCCTTTCCCATCATAACACCTATTATTCTCCTGCCCTTGAATTTTACAAGAACCTTTGCAACTTCTACGCAACTTACTGTTGCCAGTTCCTGAACGAGAACGATCTTTGTGCATTCCAGACCCTTTGTCAGGTTCATTGCCTTCATGAATCTTTCACCACTAGCGTCCCCTGAAAGATCCAGTGGGTTCTTTGGAGTACTCTGGTCTGGAAGTATTTTTCTCAGGTCAGCCTTCATGCTGTCTGTCAAATCTATCAGGTTCAGTGATTGACGTTCTATTTCATCTGTAGTTAAAACTCCGTGCCCTCCTGAGTTAGTCACAACAAGAATATCGCTTAAAAATTTCTCATCTGACTGAATTATTGTAATGAGGTTGAGAAAATCATCAAGATTGTTTACAAGTATTCCTCCAACAGTTTTCACTGCAGCCCGGAATAATTCAATTGATCCGGCTATGCTTCCCGTGTGGGTCTGAACTGCCATGGCCCCATATTTTCCTGTTCCACCTTTTATAAATACCAGATGTTTTTTGGCTGTGATTTCCGGTACCTCAGCAAGGAATCTTTCACCGTCTGCAACACCTTCTATATAGGAAAAGATAGCCTTTGTATCCAGGTCATCAGCCAGAAAGTGGAAAATATCTATTTCATTTAAATCTGTCTGATTTCCAAGGCTTACAAAATAGCTGAGCCCAGTTTTTGTTTTCTCTGCCCAGTCAAGCATATAAGCACCCATTCCACCTGATTGTGCAACTATTGCTATGTTACCCTGCTTTACATCTTCATATGCAAAGGTGGCGTTGAATGATGGCGTGATGAACCCCATTGTGTTTGGACCGAGAAACCTTATGGAATATTTTTTTGCCACCTCCATTATCTTTAATTCAAGCTCCTTCCCTTTCTCATCAACTTCCCTGAACCCCGAGGTTATTATCACCGCAGCCCTCGTTCCTGCTTCGCCCGCCTCCACCATAACATCTACAACAGCTTCTCTTGGAACACTAATTATCACCAGATCAACCTTCGAACCTATTTCCTTAACTGATCTATAAGCTTTCAGGCCTTCAATTTCAGATTCCTTAAGGTTTATGGGATAAAGTTTACCCCTGTATGATGCTTTTATATTTCTCACGAGTATATTTCCAATCTTATCCCTGTTATTCGATGCACCAACAACGGCAATCGAATTAGGGTTGAACATATCTTCTAACATGATATAGGATTGGCTCCGTGCACTATATAATTTACTGTAACCGTTTTTCCTCAGATTAATATTCAAATTTAATAAATTAAGTTAAAATAACTGGTTCATCACGGATTTTAGGATTTTATATCATTGCCTGAGTTTTACTTTGGACTTGCCTAATTTGCCATTTTTCAAAGATTAATCTCATTTAAGCAAATCAGGTGTACCCAAGTTCCATCCACACTCTGCAAGGCATAAGTGTGCCACAATGCTTCTTTTAGGGTATCGCGGAACGATTCCACTTGACATAAGGATGGTACAAATCCATATGGGTCATGTGTCACTTTCTACAACACAGCAGTATACACATGTAACAACTGAATCTGTGGCAAACAGGGTAAGAACCATATTGCCGGGCTATAGAGGAAAGAAGAAAACATGGGGATACGTAACAAAAGGTGCGAAATGGAATGTACCTGATCCTGAGACTGATGGGGCCAACCGGATTTGAACCGGTGACCTCCCGGTTATCAGCCGGGTGCTCAAACCATGCTAAGCTATGACCCCTTTTGACCTTGATTTTTCGTAAAGTAATAAAAGTTTCGAATGGAACTCTGCATATCTGAATTGATTTTTACAAGTTTTGCTGATGCGTTTTTAAAAAAAGTCTCAATCCTTACAATCATTCATTTGGCTTACCCTTTATAAAAAAAGATAATTTAGTATAAGACGAAAAAATATAACCCTGATGGAAAGACCTGACTATGTTAAAGTAAAACTCCCCTCAGGAGATACTTTTTACAGCCTTAACAGTCTGATAAAAGGCAACTCACTTCATACAGTGTGTGAAGAGGCCAGATGCCCCAATGTGTCAGAATGCTGGGAGTCAGGTACAGCAACTTTCATGATTTTAGGTAAGAATTGCTCAAGAGGATGTCGATTCTGTTCAGTCACACATGGAAATATGGAGCCACTTGATATTGATGAACCTATCAAGGTCAGGGATTCGGTCAAAAGCATGGGCCTGAAGTATGCTGTCATAACTTCTGTTGATAGGGATGATCTACCGGATCAGGGTTCCATGCATTATGCTGAAACAATAAAACAGGTAAAGACCCTTGGGATTAAGGTTGAGGCACTTATACCGGATTTCCGTGGCGACAGGAAATTGATAAGAACAATTATTGAAGCAAGACCAGATGTTCTGGCCCATAATATTGAGACTGTGAGAAGACTTACACCAGCCATACGGGACGCAAGGGCAGGATATGATCAGTCACTGTCTGTTCTTTCGTATATAAAAGAGGAAAACCCCTATATGATTACAAAGTCTTCAATCATGCTTGGCCATGGAGAAACTGATGATGAGGTGGAGCAGGCGATGGAAGACCTCATTGAGAATGGAGTGGATATATTAACCATTGGCCAGTATCTCAGGCCTTCAAAGAAACAGATAGAGGTGAAGGAATACTGTTCCTCGGAGAGGTACAAAAGGCTCGAGGCCTTGGGTTATAAACACGGTTTCAGGTTTGTAGCTTCCGGACCATTGGTGAGGACTTCATACAGGGCATTTGAGGCATGGGCAGCTCAAAATATCAAGCTTAATTAAAGGTGAGAAAGTATATGGATGAAAAAGATAAAATAATCGAAGCGTACAAGGCTATGGTACTATCCAGAACCCTTGACAAGAAAATTGTAATGTCACAGAGACAGGGCAGGGTTGGCTTTTACACCCCCACCATGGGTCAGGAGGCAACACAGGTTGGATTGTCCATGGCCCTGGAAGATGAGGACATCCTGTTTGAGTATTACAGGGATGTTCCACTGATGCTTCACAGGGGCGTAGATCCTAGGACGATTATTGATCAGATTATGGGGAATTCTAAAGACAAGGAGAAAGGAAGGCAGATGCCATCCCATTACACAGCAAAAGATCACAACTTCATGTCTGTTCAGAGTCCTGTTGCAACCAATCTACCTCTTGCAGTTGGTGCAGCTTACTCCATAAGATATCATAAAAAGGATGGAATTGTTCTGGCCACATTCGGCGACGGTTCTACTTCCACTCCAGATTTTCATGCAGCACTGAATATAGCTGCCGATTTTGATCTACCGGTAGTTTTCCTATGTGAAAACAATAAATGGGCTATATCCCTGCCAGTTGAAAAGCAAACAAGGGCAGAAATATGGAAGAAAGCAGATGCTTATGGGATGAGGGGTGTTAAGGTAGATGGGAATGATCTTCTGGAAATGTACAAGGTTTCAAAGGAGGAAATAGACAGGGTTAGAGTTGATGGTAAACCAGTTCTAATAGAAGCCGTAAGTTACAGGATGGGGCCACATTCAACGTCGGATGATCCATCCAAATACAGGGCGGATGATGTAAAGGAAGGGTCAGACAAGGACCCCATCGTTATTGCGGAGAGGAAGTTGAAGATGCTTAATTATATTGACGACCAGACCATAGAAAAAATAAAAACAGAGGCAAAGGAACGCATAGACAGGATATTTGATGAAAGGGAAAAAATAGCACCTCCAGACCCCGAAACAATGTTCCAGGATGTGTACGAGAATTCCAACTGGATTATTGATGAAGAGAGAGGTGAGATACTGTGAGTTCCAGGACTATGAATCTTGTACAGTCCATTAATTCAACACTTGATTATATGATGACCACGGACACTTCCATAATACTTCTGGGCGAGGATATTGGTGTTGATGGAGGAGTATTCAGGGTAACTGAGGGATTGCAGAAGAAATATGGTGCAGAAAGAGTAATAGATATGCCACTTGTTGAACTTGGAATTGTTGGAATGGCAATCGGCATGTCAATGACTGGACTGAGAGCAGTTCCTGAGATACAGTTTCAGGATTTCATCTACACTGCATTTGATCAGATTGTGAATCAGGCTGCAAAAATGAGATACAGGAGTGGTGGTGAATACAATGTACCCATGGTATTGAGGACGCCATATGGTGGAGGTATCAGGGGTGGTCTTTACCATTCGCAGAGTGGGGAGGCATATTTTGCACATACTGCAGGTCTAACGGTTGTTACTCCATCGAACCCGTATGACGCCAAAGGTTTGCTCATAAAGAGTCTGAGACTGAATGACCCAGTAATATTCCTGGAACCTAAAAAGCTTTACAGAAGCCAGAAACAGGAGGTTCCTGACGAAGAGTATGAGATACCCATAGGAAAGGCATCCCTATTGCATGAAGGAAATGACTTTACGTTTATAACCTATGGCTCCATGGTTCCTACAGTGATGAATACAGTAAGCAAAAATAACCTTGACGCAGATGTTATAGACCTGAGGACGCTGGTTCCCTATGATGGAGAAACAATACTGAATTCAGTAAAGAAAACTGGCAGGGTAATTATAGTGCATGAAGCCCCAAGGACACTTGGTATGGGAGCCGAAATTTCTGCTTTCATATCAGAAAGAGCCATTGATTACCTGCTTGGTCCAATCATAAGGGTAACAGGTCCAGATACACCGTTCCCATACAGGCTAGAGGATTATTACATGCCAAATGAGATGAGGATACTAAAAGCTGTAAACAAGATGCAGCAATACAGGTGATGAAGAATGTTTAAATTTACTTTGCCGGACATCGGAGAGGGTGTCACAGAAGGAGAAATAATCAAGTGGATTGTCAAGGAAGGTGACGTGGTAAAGAAAGAGCAGGATATGGTAGAGATAATGACCGATAAGGTCAATATAAACATACCAAGTCCAGTTGAGGGAAAGGTTAACAGAATACTTTTTAAGGAAGGACAGGTTGTTAAAGTTGGTGAAGTCATCATCGAGATCGATGATGGATCGAAGGGCGATGAGAAAAAATCTGAATCCCCGGCTGAAGTTAAGGACGAACCCCAGCAGAAGATGTCTGTGGCTGAAACAGTTAAAGAGGAGGGAGGTGAGAAGAAATTGATGAATGATGATCAGAATAGAAGAATACTGGCTTCTCCTACAATAAGGAGAATTGCAAAAGATAGAGGCATAGATCTGGATAACATAACACCAACCGGACCTAATGGCAGGGTAACTCTGGAAGATCTGGATAATGCAGAAAGAGAGATGAAACAGAAGACAGAAGCACCAAAGAGTTCTGGCATAAGGATGGCACCTGTTCCACCAGCGACTGCCAGACAGGTTGAACAACCAAAAGCTCCTGAGTCACAGAGCCAGAAGATGCAGGAACCAACCCCGGTCAAGGATGAGCCAAAAGTGGGTTCTTCCCCCCAGGGAAAGGAACCAGAGCCAGTTGTTCACGTAGAAGAAACTGCCAGCACTTCTGAGGGCGATCAGGTCTTTGAACCTCACGGCCTAAGGAGACTGATCTTCGAAAAGATGTCAAAATCGAAACAGATAATGCCTCATTTCATGGTCGCGGAAACTGTTGATATTTCAAAACTTACCAAGACCATGAATGATATGAGGGAAAAGGGTACAAAGGTTACACTGACCCCATTCTTTGTAAAGGCGGTGGCAGTAGCACTTACAGAGTTTCCCAAGTTTAATGCCCATTATGATGAAGCAAACAAGAGGTACATCTTCAGAAAGAGCATTAACATGGGTGTTGCAATCGATACACCCTCCGGATTGACAGTGGCCGTTGTCAAAAATGCCATAGACAAATCAGTCGTTCAAATATCTTCGGAGATATCTGATCTTGCAAAGAAGGCGAGAGAGAATAAATTAACCCTGACTGACGTGCAGGATTCAACCTTTACAATATCCAACGTAGGATCTATAGGTGGCCTGATATCAACACCCATCATAAATTATCCTGAAGTTGCCATACTTGCTGTTCACAGATCCACAAAGAAAGGGACTAACTTCGAATCTGGCGATGACAGTACGATCATCTCACTTTCCTGTGACCACAGGCTGATAGATGGTGCAGATGCCGCCAGATTCATAGTGAAGGTAAAATCATATCTGGAAGATCCAATATCATTCCTGATAAGGTGATCTCATGAAGTATGATGCTATAATTATTGGTGGTGGCCCGGGTGGATATTCTACTGCAATCAGGCTGGGGCAACTTGGAAGAAGTGTTCTGCTAGTAGAGAAGAATAAAGTTGGCGGCGAATGCCTGAATTACGGATGTATACCATCCAAGGCACTTATAGAGATGTCTGAGAGCCTATCATATCTGAAGACACTTCCAGGTGTAAGACTCAGTTACAATATTGACATGAACCAGTGGCAGGGATGGAAGTGGTCAATGATCAACAGGCTGGTATCTGGAGTTGAAACCCTTTGCAGGGCATATGGAGTGAAAATAATTAATGGAGATGCCAAGATAGTAGACAAGCAGCATGTGCAGATCGGTTCTGAAACCCATCAGTGTGATAGCCTTGTTATTGCCACAGGATCTTCTCCAACCAGGATAGATGCTTTCAAGGATGTTATGTATAACAAAGAAATCCTTGATATAAAGACAGTTCCGAAGGACCTTGTCATAATAGGTGGCGGGTATATTGGTGTGGAACTTGGAACCGCCTTTGCGAAACTTGGATCGCAGGTTACGCTTATTGAAATGCTACCAAGCATTCTAACGGGAATTGATCCGGAACTCATTAAACCTGTGGAGAGGAAGATGAAGGAGATGGGAATTAGAATACTCCTATCTGCAAAAGTTTCATCTGTTGAGAAGAAGGATAAGTATTTTGTCAAGATGGAATCGGGTGCAAGTATTTCTGCCGAAGCTGTTCTTGTTACAGTAGGAAGGAGACCAAATACAGAAGGCTTCGGACTTGAAAACCTTAAACTAGAAATGGAAAATGGATTCATAAAGACAGACAAATACAAGATGACCAGTGAGAGAGGCGTTTACGCAGTCGGTGATGTGTCAACTGGAGGTCCAATGCTTGCCCACAGAGCGTTCTATGATGGTAGGGTGGCTGCACATAACATTGCAGGTGACAAAACAACTGTAGATTATTATGCCATGCCTATGGTAGTTTATTCAGACCCGGAAATTGCCTTTACCGGAAACAGGGGACAGAAATCCACAAGATATCCTCTTGCAGCCAATGGCAGAAGCCAGGGACTCAACAGTTCAAATGGATTCTACAGCATTTATTATGACGAAGATGGCACTGTGACAGGAGCTGGAATTGCTGCACCTCGTGCTTCCGAGATGATAAGTGAG
>JAKAYJ010000214.1 GCA_021816385.1 Thermoplasmata archaeon | reverse complement strand
ATGGCAACAGGTTCCAGATCAATTACTGGAAGGAGTATGGGAAGGCAGAAGGAATGGAAGTTGATTTCGTAATTTCTTCAGGAGATAAAGCTGTAGAGTTGATCAATGTAACATATGCAGGTTCAGAACATGAGATATTGGAGAGAGAAAACAAATCACTATTAAAGGCCTCAATGGACCTGAACTGCAACAAATTGACAATCATCACATGGGACTTCTGGAAGGAGGGGGTTATAAATTATATCCCTTTATGGTACTGGCTGCTTAACTAAATTGACATTTCACATTCTTTATCGGATGAGAAAGATGAAAGTCAGTATTTTAGAAATGTAATGAACTTCTCCCATAATTCTCCTGTGAAAATTCTCTTTAAGACCGTTCCTGTCTCTTTTCATATATTTCAGTAAACGTATTGCATAATTCGCATTTCAGCCATGAATTGATTATATCATAAATGGAATGTTTTATCCGTTGATCTGTATGCTATAAAAATGAATAACATTGTATATTATGGTCTCTGTGAAGTGTTATTTCCCGAACTCGTTCTCCATCCTCTTCACTCTTGAAAGGGATCGAGGAGTTTCAGCATAGTTCCTGAACTTAGCTCTATCAAAATCATTTATTCAATTGTTGTGCAATATATTTTGTGTATACATGAGGGATAAACCTTAAATATAGCTACTCGAATAGGTAAATGCTGCAAATTTAAAAACCATGGAATCTCAGAGTATAATCATACTTCAGAAATGCATCGGTCTAAGTGAAATAATAAAAACTTGAAATCTTGCAAGATATAATCAAAAGGAAGCAATGTTTAAAACCATGGAAAAAGTAAAATTAAAGTAAGTCTACGGAGAATATATATGGTAGATCCTTTCGACGTGTTTAAAGCATTTTTTAACCAGAGGTTCGGCAAATCGCTTGCTGTGAAAGGCACTCCCGGTACAGGGAAAACGACTTTTTGCCTTGAACTTGCATCTCAACTTATCGAAACTCAGCCAATCATGTACCTTTCATCCAGGTTCACAGATGAACCATTGAAAGATTCATTTCCATTTGTGGAGGATATTTCATACAGATTCAATCCAGGAAAAATGGATTCAGTCAAATCATTGAAGTATGTCAATACAGATCATCTTTCAAAGTTAGAAAAGACACTTGAGGAGAAAAGCTCAATTGGACGGATAGTTTTTGATATTTCTGAAGTTCTCCCTGAACTGAACTCAATCTATAAATTTGTTGACAAAAACATAGATCTTGGCCCCATAGTCATACTTGACTCAATTGAGGCCCTTGCGGAAAAATATGGAATGGAAGCAGACTACCTTTTCTCTGTTCTCCAGAATGATATAGTTGAAAAGAGCGGTGCCGGTATTATCCTTATACTGGAATCAACAGGAGATGAACGGTTAGAATACTACTGTGACGGTGTTGTGAGCCTTAAGAACGAACTTCAATCCAACTATATCACAAGATCACTGAGAATTGAGAAATTAAGAGGGCTTTCCATAGGCTCAATACCTGTTTTTGCTCATTCCCTTCTGAATGGAAGATTCAATCTAATGCAACAGCTGAATGTTGAATATCCCAAAACCAATGTTCCCATGCCACAGACAGGAAAATTTATGGAAAATTTCATCAATATAGGGGATGAGGAGTTGGCAAAGCTCCTGCCTGAAGGTTCATCATCCATTGAGATGGGCTCAATAATATTGATTCACAGGGTAGTAAATTCCGATATGACGGGGATTGCATCAAGCCTCATGAAGAACATAATGCTTAGAAATGCACTGGGAAATGGGCATGGAGTCATGGATGCAACTTCAAGTTCATACATCACGTCAAAAATACTTAAAATGACCACAGATTCAAAATACACTTCAAATTATGTAAAGGTGAATACTACCAGTTCAGTAGATGGCAATATTATGCTGATCCAGGGAAAGGACATAATGGCAGATTTTTCCAATCAGAAAATCGCCAATGCACTGGCTGGGAGCAAATCCCCGAACATGTATATTTTTTCCACTGATATGCTGAATTTCATCTATGGTGACGGATTCATAGGGGATTTTCTGCACGTGATCAACGAATTAAGGAATTCTGGAATTGTCATTCTGATCGTTGAGGATCAGATCTACAAGAAACTTGGGCATTATGCAAATTCAATAATCCATATACTGGACATGGATGGTTTGGTATACATCAACACGGGAAAAAGGACACAGTACGGCATAGAGGTTGCGAACAGCAAGGATGCGTGGCCCTCCATTAAGCTCATAGAAAGTGTTTAATCCAGCACAATAAACGTGGGACTAATGAATAGAACCCATGTTTTCTTATTTGAAAATGTAAATGGGTTAAAAGTTTGAAAAGGAGTTGTTATAGCCATTATCTGCCCACGATTGTGCAAATAGTTCCAGTAATGGAGAAAATTCAGAAATAGGATTTAGTCCACATATCTTGAATTTTCCAATATAAACTCCCTGATTTTTCGGGCACTCTTTACTATCCTGCCGAATGTGTCAAATGTGATCTGTTGTTCCCTATCAGACAGGGAATGCTCAGGATCATTGTGAA
>JAKAYJ010000020.1 GCA_021816385.1 Thermoplasmata archaeon | reverse complement strand
GGGATGTGGCGGTACGCATCTCTCATCCACGGGGGAAATAGGTTTCATAAAGATCATTTCAGCGGAAAGCATACAGGAAGGAATACAGAGAATCGTTTTTACAGCAGGACCGGCGGCATTGAAATATGTTCAGAATCTCCATAAAGAAATAAATGCCATAAGAGATGAAACAAGATCAACAGAGGATGTGGTGGACAAAGTGAGGAAAAACACCCAGGAGCTTATTGCCCTGAGGGATGAAGTCAAGCTTCTCGGAAAGGAAAAGGCAGAATCTCTTTTCTCTAACGGAAGAAATGTGACAAATGGGAACCTTGATTTCACCTACATAGAATCATCTGAATCATATGTGAAGGACATAATACCTATTGCAATGAAATCTTCCAGAAACACAGTGATCAGGTCTTCTGAAAGCATTACAATTGTGGGGAAGAGCTTGGGTGAAAGTTCAGAACTTTACAAAATGATCTATGGAAGGATTCCTGAAAAACCCGGGAAGGTCATAAGGGATAAGAGCATGGAATTCAAACTAAAATATTAATTACTTTAATTTTACATTCCCATGCGAACAAATGCCGGAAGACTTCAGTAACAGTGAAAAGGATCAGATTGCGGAGATAGTGAAAACAGAGTTCAGAATCCAATCCATAGAATCCGAGGGCCCCCTGATTATTTTCCATATAATTCCTGAATCCTACAGCCAGGAAAAATTTTCCCTTCTTTTCAGCAAGCTTGAAAAATTAAATCTTTCCTTGTACAACAACGGTAAATATGAGATACTGGTGACAAGGAAACGGGTCGGGAAGAGATTCTCATACATTAAGTCCATATTTCTGCTTCTCACACTTCTTTCTATTATATACGTTGGAATCGATTACTCGATGACATATTACCCAAATATGATCTTTCCCATGGTGGTGCTGAATTCCATTGCCTTCTTTGCAATCCCCATTACAGTGATAATTGTATCAAGGGAGATACCGAAATTTTTCATAAGAAAACAGAGTGGTCAGAGATATACCCTGCCTATTTTTATTCCAAATCCTATTTTCATGGGTTCCATGGGACTAATAAATGCTCCAGGGGAACCGTATAAAAACCATAAGGATCAGATTTATTCCGGATTTTTCTCCATCGTTTTTGGAATAATAGTATCCACTTTGTTTCTTGTACTTGGGATTGCAGGTGTATCTCTATATTCTGGCACAACCACTGGCCCAAACTCCTCCATCAGCGTGGTGAATCTTCCCCTGCTCTTCCAGATATCCTTAGGTAAATTGCTTCCTGCAAGAGGGGCCCTGGATCCAATGGCTCTTGCAGGCTGGTCCGGTTTGCTGTTCACATCATTCAACGCATTTCCCATTGGTCTTCTGGACGGAGGTTATGTATTCTCCGGAATAAGCCCGTCACTGCAGAAGAATGTTTCATATGTGTTCATCACCATAATGATCATAATAGACCTCACGTTTCCCTCTTGGTTTATCCTGCCTGTGATCATACTGATGGTCGGACTTGAACCACAACAGCCATATTCATCAGGGTTTAGCTTAATCAGAAGAGGAAATTATATTGTCATGATCATAACACTTCTCCTTATGGTCTTAGGTTCCATACCTTTCCCTGTGCATTCCACACTTCCAAGTATTGAGACAAATCCAGTAGTAAGTTCTGCAATAGTGATGAGCGGTAACCACTCGCAGGCAAATTTCACCATATCTGTAATCAACAATGGTCAGATCACAGTAGACCCTGCATTTTCTTCCAATCTATCCATTCCATTCAGCGTCAGGTCATCATCCGGAATCATTTCTCCAGGAAAAAATGCCGTCTACTACATATCCATGAATGTCACATCCCTTTCTCCAGGATATACAAGATTTCTCTTTTATGTCTATATAAACAGCAACTTCAACACAGAACATTTCACAGTACTGAAATTATTGAAGAGCACAGATGTCATTATGGATGGTGCACAGATTTCCACTGTGAATATAGGAAAAAACAAGAGTTTTAATTACACTGTTATTTCAACTGCGCCGGTCAACCTTTCAGAAAATGTGTATGTCAGCATGCCGAATGGAATGGGGTACAACATCAGTTATACGGGAAATGGAAATGTGTCTGACAAGCTCCATCTAATAGGCTCACAAAGATTTCCACTGGAGATAATTGGTTCAAATTCCACACCTTCATTGATGAATTTCAGGATTGATTTTTACACTCCACTTCTTTACCCCGTCACCATAGCCATATATAATTTAACATATAATGGCTCCATACTGATTATACGTGAATGAAATGAAAACACTTGGCTTCATGATAAATCCAATTTCTGGGTCCGGAATATATACAAGGTTCAACGGCTCAGACATGAACCCCCTCATTAGATCCACCTATTCATCAAGAAGGGCATCCAAATTTCTGGATCTTATGGATAGAGACATTCATATAGTAACAGCTGCAGGAGACATGGGGGAGAAAGTTCTCATGGAGGAAGGATTCGGGAACATTGATGTAATTTATACACCAGCAGAACCCTCCTCCGGAATGGATTCAAAGAAATTCGTGGAACTTTCAAAAGGAAAGATAGATCTGCTTGTTTTTGCTGGTGGGGACGGTACTTCAAGAGATATATTTGAATCTCATCCAGAGGTTCCTGTTATCGGAATACCTGCGGGAATGAAGATGTATGGGTCTATCTATGCAGAAAATCCAGAGGATGCCGCTAACAGGGCCACTGCATTCCTTACGGAGCAGAGTTATACTACAGGTGATGCGGTTGTGGAAGATTCCAACGAGGAAATCATGCTGAAAACAGGAGAGTTTTCCCTCAAGAAATATGGCACAATGAAGACTGTATTTGTAGACAAATACATTGATCCAAAAAGCACAGATGGCACATGGGACACATCTTCTATAATAGAATACGTGATCGATACGATGGACAATTCATATTATATAATAGGTACAGGAGGAACTTGCAAGGAACTGATGGAAAAATTGGGATTTCAGACCTCACCATTCAACATTGACATAATTAAAGACGGTATTCTGCTTAAGGAAAACGCTTACCCTGCGGACTATGAAAAATACATCAAAGATGATGCAGATATTAAGATAGTTGTATCCCCATATGCAGGAAGTGGATTTTTCCTTGGGAGGGGAAACAGGCAGATAACCAGTGACGTAATAATGAAGGCAGGAAAGAAGAACATTCTGATCCTGTGTCCACAGGAGAAGATAAGGAATATGCATTCACTCAGATATGATGTGGAAGGTCTTCCCGGAAATTTCTTTGGAAAATATATCAGGGTCATCACAGGGTATGACAGGTTCCAGATGCTTCCCGTCTCATAGCCACACTGTCAATTAATCTTCAGGAAAATGTTAAATCCGGTTTAAATATTAAGACGTGATGGATAGAACTTTTGCTGATCTCACAAAGTATGTCAAGAGGGCTCCACGGATAGAGATATCTGTAATGATCATAGCGATACTCTTCGCAATTCATTATTTTTTCCATCCGGAGATCATCACGGCTTCCCTTTTCATCATCGTACCTTCAATAATTACACTCTGCCTCGATCAACTGGCCTCTGTTGCCACAGATTCCAAGCTCAATCTCAGGAAGAATCTCTTCCTGCTAGCACTCACTCTAATCATGTTCTATTTCATTTACACAATCCTTAATCTGTTGCTTCCGGAACTCGGCATTCAGAATGTGGCCATATCACTCTCGTTCACGTCGTTCTTCAGGTTCCTTGTATTCTATGTATATCTTTCTGATAGCATGGCTGCAAACTATGTCCTTTCAAACACCCTGAGCATGTCATTCCTGCCACTTTACCTGTATGAGGTGAAGTATATTGCTGCTGTGGAGAGCATAATCTATACACTGCTTTCATCATGGCTAGCCTATGTATTCGTGACTAAAGCAACAAAAACTTTTAGAGAGAAGTACAACACTGAGCCAAGGGATCTGATCAAATTCTTCCTGTATGGTATCCATGGAAACAAATATTATGAGAGCGGTGATAAATTTTTCAGGTCAGTCTACAGGAACAGAAGGAATACTGACATCGATTCCCTCACTTTTATCGATTCTGACGGAAAGTCTGACTTTTCCATGGTATTCCCATATATACACCCGGGGCCCTTCGGTTCCGTAGGATCAAGCGATCTTCCTGAGAGAATTGAAAAATATATGGGAAATACACATGGTGAAGTAATGGTATTCCACACTGCAACCACCAACAGTGATAATTGTGCAGGAGAAGAAGATATAGAGAATCTCGGTAAAGCCATCGATCTCGCCATAGAAAAAGGGAAAATCCAGGAACAGATGTCAGAAATGGGGAGCAGGGTTGTGGATGGTGTCAGGATTGACGTGAAAAGATTCGGCAACACTGCAATGGTGGCATTCAACCCTGAGTCAAGATCTTTTGATGATATTCTGTATGAGGAAGGAATAAGGTTCAGGCAGTCTATATTCCAGAAAACAGGCATAAGAACATTCATTATAGACGGGCAGAATGGATTCGTGAGAGGGGCAAGGGAAATAGAGGACCTGTCTCCATTTGAAAATACAGTGATTGATCTCCTTGAGAAAGACGTACCAAATGAGAAAATTGAAGTTGGATATGCATCAGGAAACAGAAGGGACATAAGGTTTCTTGCTGCAAAGGGAATTCAGATTGCTGTTTTTCATCATGGTGATAAGAAAGACTGCATAATGCTCACAGACTCCAACAATATCACAAGGGAGATGGAGGAAATGATCCGGAATATTGCTTTGAAATACTGCAGCAGTTTTGTGGTCTACACAACGGATAACCACGTGGTGAACTCTGGAACACTGGACATGAATCCACTTAATTCCCGCGACGAGGCCACAGTCAATTTCATTGAAGACCTCATAAGGAAGGCTGCATCTGCAAAGAAAGAATATATAGTGAAATATTCCACCGCTAGCGTGGAAGTATCCACAGGAAACAGGAACACTTACCAGGAACTGATGGATTTTGTGTTTATTTCCCTGAAAAAAGCTAAGATATATGCTGGTGTGACAGTGTTCCTGACATTCTTCATACCCATAGTGATCTCTCTCACGGGAATTGTCCTGAAGATACCATTTATCTGATGTGAGCGGGAAGACCCCTTGACCTGAATTTTCCCGATCTCAAGTACAGATCAAGAATGCCTATGGCTGTTACACAGTTCACAACCGGGACTGCCCTGATAGCAATGCATGGATCGTGCCTGCCCTTCACCACAATTTTGCTATTTTCATGTGTTTTCACATTTACAGTATCCTGTTCAATTCTTATGGATGAGGTGGGTTTCATGGCTGTCCTGAAATATATGGGGTTTCCGTATGCAATCCCACCAAGGATGCCTCCGTTGTTGTTCCTCGATGAGATAAATCTGCCATCTTTCCACTCCAGAGGATCATTTGTCTCACTTCCCTTCATGGAAGACATGGCAAAACCGCTTCCAAACTCAATTCCCTTCACTCCGGGTATGGAAAATACCAGATGAGATAATACTGACTCAACAGAATCAAAAAAGGGTTCACCAATTCCTGGAGGAGCGTTCATGACATGCGTCCCTATTATTCCGCCAGTGCTGTCTCCCTCAGAGGAAAGTTTCTTAAGCATTTCGGAGGCTCTCAAATCGCAATCCTTATGGGGCATCCTTGTTTCATGGCTGTATACATCATTATCTGAAGTGTATCCATCGATCGGGCATCTTATATCCCCCATCTGTTCAAGGCAGGATGAAACTTCTATCCCTCTTTCATTGAGAATGCCAAGGGCAATGGAACCTGCAGCTACAAGAGGCGCAGTCATTCTCCCGGAGAGGAATCCTCCTCCGGAGAAATTACGGTGTTCCCCATATTTTATGAAAAGGCTTATGTCACCATGCCCCGGTCGGGGGTTATCCATGAGTTCATCGTAATGTTTGCTTACGACGTCATGGTTTGAAATAAGCATGGTTATGGCCCCACCATCAGTATAACCATCCACAACCCCGGAGACGATCTTCACTTCATCGCTTTCCTTCCTCTGGGATGTCAGTGGGCTTCTCCCAGGTGCCCTTCTTTCCATCCACTTTGAAATCATTGCATGATCTATCTTCATCCCTGATGGCATTCCCCCAAGGGTGCAACCCACGAGTTCTCCATGGGAAGAGCCAAATATGTTCAAACTGATGCTGTCCTTAAAAATGAAACTCATAATATCTGCACACTTGAAAATATAAAGGGATTATAAAATATTTTTAAAAATTAAGGTGTTATAAGTGAGATGAGGAATATTATGAATCCAGGTATGACAAAATATTCCGTATCAGTGACATTTGCAGACACGAATTTATAATAGAGCCCTCCAAGTTCCACCAGGAAAATTCCCAGGAAGAAAAGAGGATATCTAAATTTTGATTTCATGTAGTTCTTCATTTTCACCACAACCTGAAGAGCAGGATGTTTATGGGCAATCCAGCGGCCACGCCCCTGATGAAAAGATCTACCAGGAAGAAGGATGCAAGACTTATCCACGCAAACATCTCATGGTGTCCGTTCAGCTTCGATATTCTGTTGAATATTGTTCTCCTGTAACTCTTTTTGTTCACTGGACAGCTGTAGCAGTCAACATTTCCTCCAGTAAGGTGCCTGAAGAAATGGCAGGAAAATGTGTAAAGAGTGACCCATAATGTGTTGAGAATAAGAAGAAGGACACCAAGTGTGAACTCTCCGTTATAATTCATTGCAAGATAGAGATCGTAGTAGAAAAATGGAAGGATTGCCACTGCCGCATACCAGAAATATCTGTGCAGATTCTCAAGCCTGAATAGTCCTGTTTCGCCTGAATATGATCTGCCTACCTTTTCACCGGGGAAATTAACCTCCCCTGCCTTGTTGAAATTTTCCACACTGCATCCTATAGGGTGACTGAACAGGTGCCTGTGGTAGTCTTTCCTGTAGGCATAGCATGTGGCCCTGAATCCTGCAACAAGAGGAAGCACCAGTATGGTTGGAGAGTAAAATGGGTCTGTCAGTCCCTGTACAGGTGCTGTAAGTGCAAATACATACATCAGGTATATTGCAAGAACTGCAACCAATACAAAGGACCAGAACCTTAGTTCTCCCAACTCTCTTGGGAATCTTGTTATTTTCTGAAGTTTATTGTCATTCTCTTCTTTTGTGCTGAATGCCATTATTTCATCACCTTCTCCTTCTTTCTTATGCCCTTTATGAGCATTGCAATGGGATCATACTGTAAGTCCACTACCCTTTCCTTTTCTGGTATTATTGCATTGTCTGTTATATGAATATGTTCCGGGCAGACTTCTGTGCAGCATTTTGTTATGTTGCAGTAACCAAGGCCTCCTTCTTTATTCAGGTATTTTGACCTGTCCACACTGTCAAGGGGATGCATATCCCAGGATGCTGCCTTCACAATGTGCATGGGCCCGAAATATGGGGTGTAATGCTCTCTCACAACATGGCATACATCCATGCAGAGTCCACATTCAATGCATTTCTTGAATTCCTTCGATCTCTCCACATCTTTAGGATTGATTCTCCAGGGTTTCTCCATATTCTCCTTTGGTGTGAACATTGGAATTTTTCTGGTTGTCTCCCAGTTCTTTGAGACATCAGTCACAAGATCCTTTATCAGTGGGAATGCAGCCATCGGTGAAACAGTGATTTTATTTCCGATTGTATCCACTCTTGTTTTGCACATGAGTTTTGGCATTCCATTTATTTCTGCAGAGCATGACCCGCATTTTGCAGCTTTGCAGTTCCATCTTATAGCAAGGGTTGGATCTGTGTGTTCCTGAACATATCTCACTGCATCAAGAACCACCATTCCATCAACATATGGGACCTTATAATTCTCGTATCTTGGCCCCTTCTCTGTTTCAGGATCCTGCCTCATTATCTTCAGTTCAATCTCTTTCTCTGTCATTATGAATACACCTCAGGTTTTACGTAGTTCTTGTATTCACTAGGCATCTCATCCACAGGCTTAACTTCAAATTTCATTTTTCCGTCCTCTCCAAGTTCTGTTATGATGTTCCTTATCCATTTCTTATCTTTTTTCGGGAAATCTGATCTTGTATGTGCGCCCCTGCTCTCTTCCCTCATGAGGGCACAATTCGTTATGGCCTCACAGGATACAAGCATGTTAGAAAGTTCAAGGCATCCAAGAAGCCCATGGTTATATTTGATCATGCCCTTTGTTCCAACCTCTTTGAACTCCTTTTTAAGTTCGGAAATAATTTCAAGTGCTTTTTTGAGGTGCTCGGCATCCCTGACTATTCCCACATTATCGCTCATGCAGGTGGTGAGTTTGTCAATTAGATCATATGGGTTCTTTCCATCTTCTTTGAAGAATGAATTGATGTACCTTATTTCTTTCTTTACTTTTTCAGCAGAGATCTTTATCATATCCGAATTTTTTGCAATTCTGGCTGCATTTTCTCCTGCTATCTTTCCAAATACAAGAATGTCTGAAAGTGAATTACCTCCGAGTCTGTTGGCTCCATGAAGCCCGGAAGCAACCTCACCTGCTGCAAAAAGGTTATCTAAATTGGTTTTTTCTGTCTCTGCCTCTACCTCAATTCCACCCATCATGTAATGAACAGTGGGTGCAACTTCCATCTTTTCCTTCGTGATATCAACACCTGCAAACTCCATGAACTGCTGGTACATAGCAGGAAGCTTGTGTTTTATGAAATCTGCACCCTTGTGGGTTATGTCAAGATATACTCCTCCATGCTCTGTGCCCCTGCCTTCCAGAATTTCCCTGTAATTCGCCCTTGCAACTACATCCCTTGCATCCAGCTCCTTTTTCTCAGGTGAATATCTTAGCATGAATCTTTCGCCCTTTGTATTCAGAAGTATTCCTCCTTCGCCTCTCACCCCTTCAGTAACCAGAAGTCCCCTGACACCAGGCGGATAAACCATTCCAGTGGGATGGAACTGGATCATTTCCATGTCCCTCAGCTTGACTCCTGCCCTGTATGCCATGCCAATGCCGTCCCCTGTGGATTCCCACGAATTTGATGTGATCTTGAAAACTCTTCCGGAACCTCCAGTGGCAATGACGAATGCTTTTGCATTGAACAGGAATATTTTTCCGGTGTTCATTTTTATGCCCACAGCCCCAACTATCCTGTTACCTTCCTTTATGAGGTTTGTGATGTACATTTCATCAAAGAAGGTGATATCCCTGTGGATAACCTGATGTTCCAGAGTTTTTATAATCTCAAGCCCTGTCCTGTCTCCTAGATGCGCAAGCCTTCTGTATGTATGAGCACCAAATGCCCTCTGCATTATTCTTCCATCTGGAGTTCTATCGAAGAGGGCCCCGTAAGACTCAAGCTCAAGGACTCTCGAAGGGGCTTCTTTTGCAAGAATCTCTGCCATCTTCCAACTTGAGATGTACACTCCCTCTTCTATTATATCTCCATAATGTACCGTCCAGTTATCCTGTGGATCAACGTTTCCAAGGGATGCAGCTACGCCCCCCTCCGCCATAACTGTGTGTGCCTTTCCTAGGAGTGATTTCGACACCACAATCACTTTCTGTCCAGAATCATTAATTGCGATCGCAGCCCTCAATCCAGCTCCACCAGCTCCAATTACAAGAACATCTGATTCAATAGTTTCATAATCCTCTGGCATAAAAATCCCCCGTAAATTCCATAGATGGGTATGGCTATTTTATTATAAACTTTTAATACCGCTTAAATAGGGCTAAATTTAGTAATTATGCGAGAATATCAAGTCTATTTTCAATTTGTTCCTTGTACTGAAATAATGTTTTCTCACCTTATTCATAATTTAACTGTTCATTGAAAATTAAGGTGTGGAACAATATTTGGGAATTGTGGAAAAAACTATATTTGAAAGAAAACATACTGACATATGCTTTTCAGAGTTCTTTCCGATTACTTTTCAAGGATGGAGGCAACCTCAAAAAGGCTCGAACTCATTGAAATAGTAAAGGATGTCATCAGGGAAAGCGGTGAGGATATTGATATAACTCTTTATCTCTGCGAAGGCAAAATTGCACCAGATTTCATGTCGAAAGAAACAGGCATAGCTGAGAGCACCATCATGAAGGTCATCGGGCAGATCACAGGGGCTAGTGAGGAAGAGATCATGAAGGAATATTCGAGAACTGGAGATCTTGGGACTGTTGCCCAGCTTTTTTCAGGAAGGGTGAAACAGAAATCATTTTTCAATTCGCCTCTTGAAGCAAGGGAAGTTCATGAATCGCTTTTGAAAATTTCACGGATTAAGGGAACGGGAACTGCATCGGAAAGGGAGAAGATACTCGCAAGCCTTCTTCTTAGGGCAAACGAACTCGAATCAAAATATATTGTGAGGATTGTGAATGGGAAGATGAGGCTTGGTGTCTCTGACTCAACCATAATAAGCGCATTGAGGACTCTGATAAGGCCAGATCTTGAGCAGTCCCAGGTTGAAGAAGTATACAATTTCCATCCTGACATGAAATACCTGTATGAAGTCCTGTCAGGAAAATACGGAGAGATAGCCTCAGGACCGGAACCGCTAATTCCGTTTAAGGTGATGCTTGCTGAAAGGATGCAGTCCCTACAAGAGATATTCAACAAGATGGGTGGAAAGGCTGCCCTTGAGTACAAGTATGATGGCTTGAGAATACAGATACATAAGAAGGGAAAATCACTCAAAACATTCTCCAGGGGGATTGAAGAGAATACGGAACAGTTCCCTGAAATCAGCAATTATTTCTCCAGTCTTCCTTTTGAGAGTTTTATCATAGATGGTGAACTTGTTCCTTATAATAATGAAACGGGAGATATTTATCCATTCCAGCAAATTTCAAGGAGAAGAGGCAGGAAGTATGGTGCCATTGAAGAGTCCATAATGAAGGGAAATATTGTGCAGTTCGAAAATGAACAAATGGATGATTCTATTGGCAATGAAGAAGTCCCCATTGCAGTATTCCTTTTTGATATAGTCTATTTTAACGGAGTGGACTTAAGCAAGAAATCTTATACAGAAAGAACAGAACTACTGAGGAAAAATTTCATGGAAAGCGAATACCTGAAGTTTGCAGAACGAATCGTAACTGATGACCTTGCTAAAGGGGAAAAATTCCTTGAATCTTCAATAGCATCCGGATGCGAGGGCATAGTTGCAAAAAGCCTGGCACCTGATTCCTTATACAGGGCAGGTGCAAGAAAGTGGACTTGGATTAAATTCAAGAGGGACTACAGGAATGAACTTGGGGATTCACTGGATCTTGTCATAATAGGTGCCTTTTATGGTCATGGAAGGAGAACAGGTATGTATGGGGCCCTTCTCCTTGCTTCCTATAATGATGAAACGGATACTTTCGAAAGTGTCTGCAAGATTGGGACGGGTTTCACAGACGAAATGCTGTCAGATGTGAGGGCAATGCTCTCTGATCTTGTGGTGGAACACCATCTTCCAAGAGTGAATGCGAAATTGAAACCGGATGTCTGGATTTATCCTATGAAAATACTGGAAGTGAAAGGTGCAGAAATAACACTCAGCCCAATTCATACATGTTCCTCAGATTTATATGGTGATCAGGGTCTTGCATTGAGATTTCCAAGATTCACGGGTAGATTCAGGACAGACAAAAAACCTGAAGATTGCACAACATCAAGGGAAATAAGCGAAATGTATGGTATTCAGAAAAAAATATATTTTGGTGGTGAGAATTGATCTCACTCATCATTGTTAGAGTACTCTGATCTTGAATCTGAGTCTCTTCTTCTGTTGAAGTTGCCGGGGCCCCTTCTGTTGAAGTTTCCGCCGCCTCCACCAAA
>JAKAYJ010000213.1 GCA_021816385.1 Thermoplasmata archaeon | reverse complement strand
CAGTTGATGGCAGGCAAGAGAACGTTACCGTAGCATTTTACCTTGTAACATTCAATATATCTTTCACGGAGAAGGGTCTTTCATCTGGGACAAAATGGAGTATTACCGAAGATGGGACTGAAACGGTCTACTCAATTACATCAGGTATTATTTTCAGCCTGCCAAATGGTACCTACAGATTCACACTCCCAAACTTGCAGAGCTACTACAATGTAATCGGGAACATGTCTATCAGGGTTAATGGCAAAAACCTGACGGAGGAGATAGGCTACTATCATTATGCATATATATCAGGTAATTTACTACCCGCAAATGCAATCCTTATAATTAATGGAAAGGTGATAAAATCTGTAAATGGTGCATTCAATGTGAGTGAGGAGGCTGGTTATTTCCAGCTTGTGGTTAAGGCTAACGGCTACAATTCCTTCCATAGTGATTTCTCACTGAGACCTGGGAATTCTAGGAATTTTGAAGTGAAATTAACTAGGGTTCCAAGCCTGACTGTGTATTTTTATCTCGAAGTCTATGGAACTATAGGAGCGATTGTGGCAGCCATGATTATTGGGTCCGTATACCTTGCCATAAGGAAGAGGTGAAAAGAATAGTTATAAGTCCTTCGTTTGGCATGTAATACCATGGAAGATCAGGAACCTGTGTTTGATTACATAGCTGAAAATTATGATAACACCCGGGGAAAGCTTGATGACATGGAACTTAACGTTCTATTGCATGCAATGAGGGATTGCAGGAATATTCTTGAAATTGGTGCCGGAACGGGTAGAATAATGAAGCCATTGCAGGACCATGGAATTGATATAACAGGTGTTGATATTTCAAGAAAGATGCTTCAGAAAGCCAGTGAGAAAGGCCTGAATCATCTGGTCATAGGTGATGCGACAAACCTGCCATTCCTGGACAAATCCTTTGATGCCGTGATAACGGTTCATGTTTTCCATCTTATAAAAGATATTGATAGGGTTTTCAGGGAGGCTGCCAGAGTTTCTAGAAAGTATATCATCACGTTTGTCAGGGAAAGAAGGCATGTTGAAGATTCAGTGACCTATAGAAGAAATGATTTGTTTGGTATTGTAAGGGAAGTTGCTGGGAGATATGGATATGAACTTGAACCTGGAAAGCGGTTTCACAATCGTTCTGAGGGAGAGCTGACTGGAAAATTTCCACCAGATGAGAGGATACAGATCAGGGAATATAATAGAAAAACAAACCCGGAGAGTTTCATAGACAGGATGAGATATTCATCGAGGTTTGTCAGGATGTTCAGCAGAATTCCGGAGGAAGACCTCTCCAAAATATTCTTAGATGCAAAGAAAGAAGTAGAAAAAATGAAGTTAGAACCTGTTGAGGTTATGATGAGTGAGTACCTGGCAATATGGTACCCTGATAGTATTGGAAAACGGATTATAGAATATGGAACAACCCATATTAATTCTGATTCTCCGCCCATTTAAAAACGCAAAAGAATATTTAAACAGCTTGAGATATAAATGCATGTCTTTTAGTTCAGGTGAAACCGTAATAATAGGAGCAGGAAGTACAGGCACCAGTATTGCCCACTCAATGAGCAGGGATGGAATGAAGGTTACCCTCGTTGATATGAATGGAATTGCCGGTGGTAACACCGGAAAGTCCAGTGCGCTGGTGAGAACTCATTACAGCAATGAAACTGTTGCCAGTATGGCAAAATTCTCCCTTGAGCTATTGAGCAACTTCTCTGAAATTGGATATTCAGGATATACCAGGACAGGGATGATGTATGCATTTCCAGAGTCAGATATACAGTCCGAGAAAAAGAATATTGACATGCTTAAAGAAATTGGAGTTCAAATAGAAGAGATAGGGAAGGATGAATTGAAGTTGTTTTATAATCCAATAAATATGGAGAATTTCGATTACATTACCTATGAACCTCAAAGTGGTTACGCAGATCCTGTAGCAACCTCCAATTCATTTGCGTCCAGAGCACGGGAACTTGGAGCCACAATTAATATCAATAAAAGAGCAAATAGAATTAAGAAGGATGCAAAGGGCACAAGAGTTTATTTTTCGGATGGAACAGAAAGAGTCTTTGATCGTGTAGTTCTTGCAACAAATATCTGGACAAATAAGATCCTCAGAGATTCAGGAGTGGAAGAAAATGAGCTGCTTCCCATCACTGCAACAAGACACAATGTGATATATCTGAGAAGACCGGAATCATACAAGGGTACCAAACCGGTACTCTGGGATATAGCCCAGCTTTCATATTACAAGATGGAAGGCGATACAGTAACTGCAGTGGGAAGCCTCGATCCCGGAATTGACAGGATTCCAACGGATAGTGAGGAACAGATATTTGATGAAGCCAGCGAAGAGTTCATGGAAAAATATCTGGGAAATATTTCAAGAAGGTTACCGAACATGAATGATGCTGAATATATATCAACAGTCAGTGGAAGATATGACATGACGCCAGATGGAGAACCTATAATGGATGACCTGTCTCATCTGGACCTTGGGGAAGTTTATGTTTGTGCTGGCCTCAGCGGACACGGATTCAAACTGTCACCAGCCATTGGAAATATTATGTCAGATATGATCCAGGCAAAGAATCCAGGAGACTGCATGTTT
>JAKAYJ010000212.1 GCA_021816385.1 Thermoplasmata archaeon | reverse complement strand
ACAGATGAATGAGATGATTGAAAGGGAGCTTGAAGGCCAGACAAGAATAGGTGTTAACAAAGATTCACTTACGGTAAATATGTTTGATAACGTAAAGAAGCTCACTGGAAAAGCTGAGCTTGTGGATGTGTCAAAGAACATTGCAGATGCGAGAATGATAAAGGACGCAACTGAAATAAAAAAATTGAGGGAAGCGGCAAAGATAAGCAGTGAGATCTATGAATCATCGATGGATCAACTGAAAGAAGGCATGACAGAGACAGAAATGGCCGCGTATATGGTATACAGGATGATGTCAAATGGAGCGTCGGAGCCATCTTTCAGCACCATAGTATGTTTCGGCCCAAATGCATCTGAACCACACCATTCTCCAGGGAAGAGAAAGCTGAAGCCCGGTGATTTTGTCCTTACCGATTATGGAGCTGCCTTTGAAAGGTATCACGCAGATACGACAAGAACTTCAGTATTTGGAAGGGCCACAGAAAAACAGAAGGAAATATACAGCATAGTGTATGATGCACAGCAATCAAGCATGAAAATGATAAGGGAAGGCGTGAATGGAAGGGATGTCAATGCAAAATCCTATGAGATCATAGACAGCTCTCCATATAAGGGCAGGCTGATGCACGGAGTAGGACATGGAATAGGTCTGGAGGTTCACGATCATCCAGCCTTTGGTGGTTATGATTTTAGCCTGAAAAAAGACATGGCTGTTACAGTTGAACCTGGAATATATATCCCGGAATATGGCGGTGTGAGGATAGAGGATGATGTTCTGGTAAAAGAGGATGGTTTTGAACTTCTCACACAGAAGCCTCCAAAGGATCTCTTAGAGATATCTTAAACACTTGATCTTGGAGAACATTCACCCAATATCAGTTTCATTGTTCAGTGTTTGCCATTCCTGCCTTTACCGGATGTAAAATGTAAAAATTAACAGCAAAATTATATTAATTATAAGTCGAAATTGCGATAAGTTTTTATAGAAGTTTAAAATTACTATATTGCCTCAAAGGAGGTGACAAAATGGCAGAAGTAAAGGAGATAAAGGAAACCGAAAAAGGTGAGAATGGTTTGGCCAGCGAGAGTAAGTCCACCTACACAAGGGATGTTGTAACAAGGGATACAATGATCCAGATGGACGAAATTTCTGAGGACATCTTTGAAGTTTTCAGGAAATATGATCTGTCCATTTGGGAGGCAAAGAATGTTGTTCCATACCTTGTTGCAAAGATCTCAGAGGAAGCAAGGGATAATGAAATGGACATTGTGGAATATATAGACCTCTATCTGAAACCCAGTGCACTGGATTTCTTAAAGGGACTCAGAAACTTCAGGAAATTCTCTGAGAAGAAATTCCACAAGGTAGAAAGTGTGGGTCAGTAGGCCCACGCTTTCATATAAAATGAATTTTTTTTCACTGGTTTTCATACAATCAATCTGCTGTTTGAAATTTTCTTGATTGTTATCAAGTATAATATAAGGAATAAGATAGCAATTATAATGATTTAGACTATTGTGAGAGTAAATAGGTCCTTAATATTGATCTCGAAATGCAACAGAAGAGAGAAAAGCGCAGGAAGCATTACCAATATGTTTCCAATTCCACCTGATGAATTTATTCCGGCGTATCTCCTGCGAAGTTAAGACCATGTAAGCATCTTTAGTACTGATATCAGTGACTCAATGAAGGATATTGGAATAGAATAGTAAAGGAACAGATCAACGAAATAACTGCCTATGGAGCCTGCCCTCATTGTACGGCCATATTGTTTCAATGGGCGGGTTCACTGCTAATATCATGGAAGCAATCACCATTGCAGAATTCACGTAAACAGAATATATGTCCTTAACCTTCACCCTCAGGTATTCAGGATTATGGCCTGTGATATCGGTTTATTATTTTCAGAATGAAGCTGTTGTAAAGGAAAAGCTGAGAACAGTTATTATAGGGGCCATTGAGATAAATAATGAGAAAGGAACGAAAAATAAGTGAGCAATATCTTCTTGTGCATCCTCCAGGCAGGGATGTAGATAAACATGGAAGTCTGTTGATAATGTTTAAATAGATTATACTTATTATTATGTAATACTAAATCAATATTAAAAAACAAACTGGAGTTGAATATAAATGGAAGAAAGCAAGTGTCCTGTGGACCATGTAAGTGGAAATCATATGTCATTGAGAGATTGGTGGCCCGAGAGGCTCGACCTTGGAATTTTGAGGCAGAACTCAGAAAAGTCCGATCCGATGGGTGGTGATTTTGATTATAGAAAGGAGTTCAAATCACTGGACTACTTTGCCCTGAAGAAGGACATAGCGAAGATTCTTACGGAATCACAGGACTGGTGGCCAGCGGATTTTGGAAATTATGGACCATTCTTCATCAGGATGGCATGGCATAGTGCAGGTACATACAGGGTTGGCGATGGCAGGGGAGGTGCAGGCTCAGCACAGCAGAGATTTGCTCCCGTAAACAGCTGGCCGGATAATGTGAACCTTGATAAGGCAAGAAGGCTGCTATGGCCATTAAAGCAAAAATATGGTAAAAAGATCTCATGGGGAGATCTGATTATTCTTGCAGGCAATGTTGCAATGGAATCCATGGGGTTCAGGACCTTTGGATTCGGTGGTGGAAGGAAAGATGTATAT
>JAKAYJ010000211.1 GCA_021816385.1 Thermoplasmata archaeon | reverse complement strand
GAATGGATGCTCAATGGTGTGATGACTTCCATCATACCTTGCATTCATTTCTGACTGGAGAAAACCAGGGATATTATTCTGATTATGGGCAATCATGGCAGATAGTGAGAGCGATTGAAAGTGGTTTTGTTTACCGGGGTGAATATTCGGGATTTCTTAACAGAACGAGAGGACTTGGAATAAGTGATTACGATCCATGGCAGCTGATCGTTTTCTCTCAAAACCACGATCAGGTTGGCAATAGAAGAAACTCTGACCGTAATGGAAGCTACTATGGAAACAAAAAGTCACTGCTGTTTGGAGCGATCTATATTCTCTCTCCCTATGTTCCAATGATATTCATGGGTGAGGAGTTTCTATCTACAGATCATTTCTGGTTCTTCATAGATACACAGGATCAAAAATTCGCAGAAACGGTTCGCAAGGGTAGAAATGATGAATTCTCGTATTTCAGGAATCAGGTAGAAATACCGGAACCTAACTCAGAAAAAGCCTTTATAGAATCAAGGTTAAGCTGGGAACTCCTCAATGGCAAGGATAACCGAGAATTTTTGAAAATGTACAGGCAATTGATAGAAATTAGAAAGAAATACCGGTTGGGCTACGGTGTTAGAAGTGAGGCTACATTGTCCATGGAAACATTAAACATAAAATATTTCATAGATAAAAATACTGAATTGTTATGCACCTTCAATCTTTCCGGAAGTTCAGTAAACATTGAACACATGGAGGGAGAAGTGATCGCAGGCAGTGTTAACAGTCTATCAGATCGTCATGAGATGGATGGATATGGATTCAGGATACTCCTGTGCCAGAACTAACGGAGCTGGTGGATTTCAGTCAATCTTCATAGAATTACACACTCTCTTGGCATTGTATTGAAGGCTATGCACTTGCTTCCATTGAAATAATTTGTATCTTCAATTCTTACTCCTCCCAGGTTCTCTATGTAAATCCCAGGCTCTATGGTAAACACAGAGTTTTTGAGTACACTGTAATCATTTTTTGGAATGAGGTAAGGTTCCTCATGAACCTGAAGGCCCAGTCCATGGCCAAGTCTGTGTATGAAATATTTTCCGTAACCTTTCTTCTCGATTATACTCCGTGCGATCACGTCCATTGCTGCATATGTTGTATCTTTTCCTATCATGTTTCTGGTATCTTCGTTAGCATGCTTAACTGTTTCATACACATCAAGCATCCTTTCACCTGGATTTCCAAGGAAGAAAGTTCTGGTGCTATCTGATGCATAACCGTCAAACCTACCTCCATAATCTACAACCACAGAATCTCCTGCTTTCGCTTTCGTATTATCAGGGGAATGATGGGGCATTGCAGCATTTTTTCCAAATGATACGATTGTTGAAAATGCAACTCCAGAAAGGCCCTGATTGAAAAATTCATTCTCAAGTATCCTTGAGAACTGTATCTCCGTGATTCCAGGAACAACCTTTTCTATGGAAACTTCAAGAGATTTTTCAGATCTCTTTACTGCCTCCCTGATAGCTGATAATTCGTTCTCATCTTTTATGATCCTCAATTTCGTAAGTATGTCATCCCTGTATAGCAACTCTTTCTCAACGGTCCTGTTGAGCTCATATAAATGAAAGAACTGGAGCGTACCTTCCACTGCAATATTTTGAGATTTAATGATCAGTTCACGGGTTATAGAATAAGGATTTTCGTCATCCTTCCAAGGTAATATGTCTCTGATAGGGCTCTCCTCGATTACCTGTTCCTTCATAAGGGATGGGCAGACAACTGTGGTATTTTGCAAATCCACAACAAGAAGTGTCAGTCTTTCCATGGATTCAACTTCCATTCCAGTGAAATACGTGAAATTTGCACCAGGAGGAATCAGAAATGCATCAATTGAAGATTCTTTCATCATTCTGCGTAGTCTTTCAATTCTGTCCTTAAAAATAGCATTATCAAGTCTCATAATATGATATAATTAACCTGATATTAGCAATTACGTAATGTAAGAAGTGGCATCCGAGTCAAAGTTATTTACAATCTTCATTTTGCTTCCATCTCCACTGGGCAGAAGAAGCAGGCTGGGATAAAGCTGCCACAGATCCGAGGCCCCTATTCTTGCAGCAATATGATCTTTTCCAAAGGCCATCCTTGTTACCAGTGCAGTCATTCTCCTGGCTTCCATCTCATCCACATAACCTACTGAATGGATGTATTCATGGACAAGAATTGTGAACAGGAAGGAATTGAATTCCTTTACTGTATGCGTGGCTGACCGCATATAGCCTACGATAGTTTCATTCATGACTATATAATTACCTCCCAACTGCCAGTATGCGCCAACTGTGTTCGGTAAATTTGAAAGTGCCAGTCCTAGACCTGTTCTTTCCTTTCCCAGAAATTTCTTTACATTCTTCTTAACCAGTTTGAATATCCTGTTGTAATCCGTTCTTTCAGATTCCAGTACCTGATCATCTAATGTGTTAATATCCTGAAACTTATCTTCATTGAATGATAAATGAAAATCTGAACGTTTACGATCACCTAAGGTGTTTCTTTCTTCGGATAAAAATAACATGTTAATTCACCTCCATTCAATCTGTATTGAATATTTATTGATTACGATTATTTTACACAAATTCACTTTCTGTCTGTCAATATTAATTCGCACTTCACCTCACTAAAATTAAGAAATATATAAAACT
>JAKAYJ010000210.1 GCA_021816385.1 Thermoplasmata archaeon | reverse complement strand
AAACATCTGGAATACAAATCTACCAGCCAGTGTATCAATTTTAGAATAAATTGAGTCAAAGACGAATGACATCTTTTATTAACAACATTTTTTTAACATCATATGATTAGCGATCATGTTGGATAAACCATGGGTAGAGGAGAAGAAGCTTAAGGAGTACATTTTACAGAACAGATCATATAACCTTTTTGAGAATAAGGATAATACTGTAGAACTCAGGTTTTCCCCGGAAATGCCAGAAGCACAGGCCCATCTTCCAAACGGTCAGCCAGTTGAACACATCATGAAGGGCATAAAAGAGGATGGAAAGATATATTTCCTCTCATTCCGGACAATCAGCTCCATAGGAGAAACAGAAACCCAGCTGGAAGGAGAGGATGATCCCATAATGCTCTGGTTGCAGTTTATCTGAAATCTTCTCCATCCCAATCAATTAGAGGTTTCTGATTCATGGAGTGGCAAACTCTATGCTGCCATTTGAGAGTCCTGACAGTGTAATCCTTTTCAAAGGCATGGAATTTGTAATCTCCTTTCTTGCTTTTACTGCTTTGTTTTATACTCACATAAATGCATTTGCTTCTGTTGAGGGAAGTCAGTTTATCTTCATAATGGAGCATTGAAGTTTTACTGCCTCATTCAAACACCTAACGACATCATGAATCTTTTCAATTTCAGGTTGAACCTGTAAAGTATCATAGAAAGGCTCATGGCAATCAGCATAATTATTCCGGAAATAGTTATCAGAACAGATGGGCCTACAAATTCAATTGAAACAGTAAAAACAAGAAGCAATACGAGTCTTGTTATGTTGCTAAACAATTCTATTCCCGCGTAGAATCTTCCAGAATACTCACCGGAAATGCCATTCATGATCAGGGTATTTCTACTTATCCTATTTCCAGGGTTTCCAATTCCATGTGTGGACTGAAAACCAATATACATGGCAAAACTTGTGGAAGACGGAATAAGAAAGCATCCCAGGGTAAAGATAAGCATAAAGAGATAGACGTGCTTCAGACTGAATTTCATTCCCAACACAGAGAGTATGGCTCCAGTTGAAATTCCAAGCGCGGAATACGTGATCTCTGAAAAAGAAATTCCAGTTGCGTTTCCATGAAGGACATTCACAATGAAGATGGGCTTTAGAAAATTACCGAGTGTTGTAACTATAAAGGTAAAATTCAGTAAATAGAAAAAGAAAACTATTGAAAAATTTTTCCGAACGAAGGTGAGGGAACCTTCTCTTCGCTCGCTCAGTGTGTCTCCAGTTTTCGCAGGAGAGAAATTTTCCCTCAACCCTCTGAGGAACATCATGCTAATAATAATGAAAGGAACCTGAATTATTAAGGAGAATCTAGGTCCTAATAAAGAGAGAACCGGTATAGCAATGGAAGCGCCGATCACTGTAGGAAGCTGACCTGAAATCTCCGCAATCGAATTGCTCAATCCATATTTTTTATCGGTAATTATGGTCTGTTGAATCGACCTCAAGATAGAAAAGAATATCCCCTCTGTGAGATCAATAATCACAAATATGACGGGAATAATCAGGTGAACGAGCTTTGCATCTGAATTCCAGATGATCGAGCCGGAGATTGAAATACTTATCCAGAGAAGCAGATTCATATTCAGTATTGTCTTTCTATGATATCTATCCATCAGGCTTCCTATTTTAGGTCCGGAAAATATTCCTATCAAAATTGATAACATCATTATTGAACCAAGTTCAAGTTTTCCTGTCTCCGAACTGCTAAGGTAAAGAAGCGAATATATCTGGAATGGACCGAGGGAGGAAAGGGAAAGAACCTTTATGAGATTGAATCTTAGAAGAACCTTTCCATCTGAATATGAATTCCGAGTTATCATAGGGAAATATGAGAAAGCTAATTATAAACAATATATATTATAAAGTTTACAAACTTTAACATAAGTAAAGTATATTTTGTATGTGGTAATCCTTAAAACATGGATACAAGAACAGAGATTCAACTCCTACTTGAAAGAGAACCCAGACTGAGTATCCAGGAAATGGCTGATCGCATTGGGCTATCTAAAATGGCAGTTCTGAAACACATAGAAATTCTTGAAAATGCGGGAATAGTTGAAAGGACTATTTTCAAGGCAAAAGTTGGAAGACCATTCTACAGATACAGCCTGGTAGAGAACAATACAGACCAGCTTGTAAATTCAGACAGCCAAATGTTACAGTCCCTGTTGGATTATCTTTTGGAAAGTGGAAACGAAGTTCTACTCAATTCTTTTCTTGAAAATAGACAGAAAATAATTCTATCAAACTATAGAGAAAAACTAAGGGATGTGAAGGATGAGGACAAACTCCTGAAGCTTGCTGCTCTGAGGAAGGTGGATAATTATTTTCCTGAAATCAGGAAGATTGATGATTCAACTTCAGAACTGATAGAACTAAACTGCCCGGTACTTAAAATTGCAATGAAGAATGGAAAAGCGTGCACACTTGAAAACAGAATGTTTGCTGCACTGCTTGACGCAGATGTCGAATCAGTGCATAAAAAAATCGACGGAAATGGAGCCTGCAGGTTTATAATACGAAAGCGATGAACTGAAGAAATTGATGATATATCCCTAACTGTCCTAAAAATAATATATAACTAACTTCTCACATAGTAAATTACCAAAAGAAACTCATAATTAATCAAAAAACATAGATCG
>JAKAYJ010000209.1 GCA_021816385.1 Thermoplasmata archaeon | reverse complement strand
AACTCAGACGCAATTTTGAACATGATCAGTATGTTAACAATAACCTTAAAGATTCAGGCTACATGGTCATAAGATTTTGGGAGCATGAGATACTGAGTGATGTATCAGGTTGCACCTTAAAAATTAATGAGGTGCTGGCTTGAGTGAACCTTTGACCTTCATAGATCTCTTTGCAGGTGCTGGAGGTTTCTCTCTAGGACTTCATCAAGCAGGACTTGCGGGAATTTTCGCTGTGGAGAGAAATGAAATGGCCTTTTCCACACTGAGGCATAACCTTATTGAAACCGAGAATGCGTTTGACTGGCCTGAGTGGCTGCCTAAAGAACAGATAGATATCCGATTCTTTCTCGAAAGATATCAAACCGAACTCTCAAGACTGAAGGGTAAAGTGGATCTTATAGTGGGAGGTCCTCCCTGCCAAGGATTCTCGATGGCTGGCAGGCGAGTAGAGCACGATGAGAGGAACTCTCTTTTCCAGGATTACGTGAAGTTCGTGAAGCTTGTTGAACCAAGCATAATAATGTTCGAGAACGTTCCTGGTTTCTCTTTCCCATTCGGGAAGAATGAACAAAATGACATCCCATACTCAATTAAACTTTCCAGGGAGCTAGTGAATATAGGATATCAACAACCTGAACAATCGATATATAACTTTTCACATTTTGGTGTCCCACAGTCCAGAAAGAGGCTTGTAATCATTGGCTCGAAAAAAGACTTGGAACCGGAGTCTATTCATGAGAAAATCGCTATGAATGGCTCTCAAAGCACAAAGATCACTGTGGGAAACGCAATTTCAGACTTAAGGAGAGTTAATGGTGAAATTGATTCCCCCGACTCAAGGGGATTCAGGGCCGGAATCTATGGATCCCCGACCTCGCAGTATCAGGTTGAATTGAGGAAACATACTATAAACAAATCTCCTGACAGTCATAGATTTGCAAACCATTCTGAAAGGATTGTTGAGAGATTCTCGGAAATAGTTAAATCTTCAAGCTGCGCTACAAATTCCTCCAAAGACTACATAACTTCACTGAAACTCAAGAAGAGAAACTTGAATAATCTTGATCCAAATCAACCATCTCCTACCTTGACAACACTGCCGGATGACTATATCCACTATGATGAGCCCAGAATACTGACTGTGAGAGAGTATGCGAGACTTCAAGCCTTCCCCGATTGGTTCGAATTCAAGGGGAAGTATACAACAGGTGGAAAACTGAGGGTAGTTGAAACACCAAGATACACGCAGGTGGCAAATGCTGTCCCCCCAAAATTTGCAAAGATTGCAGGCAAGGTTTTAAGAAAATACTATTCCTAGATAAATACAAGCATCATTTCATATTTTTAATGAACTCTAGAAGTGTTTTTAATTCTTCATCAGTCCTGTAACAAAGATGGAGGTGTTTCTTTATTTGATCTCTTGTTAGTAGAGAATTACCTTGTTCTTGAAGACGATTTTTTATGAATAACCCTCCAGCCTCATCGCTTTCCGCCAACCCATGGGCCACAAGGTTTCTTGTACCAATCACCCCCATTAAATGATTATAAATAGTCAAGTGTTCTCTTTTTTTATCCATTTTAATAGGGCATGTGGAAAAATCATCATTTAGTCTGTCCTTAAGATATCTCTCGATAACACTATACTTAAAAGAAGGCCCATATCCATCACTTCTCAGGAGTCCCCATTTGAAACGATCAACCAGTTCGTCAGATATCTTGAAAAGCGTAGCTAAGCAGTCATCTATCAATAATTCAGTATCTGTAACTCTAGATAGAACCAACCCCCTTAGGTACTCTGGATCTGGTAATTTCACAGCTGCCCTCCAGACCAGTCTGTATATTGATGCCCCAATTTGATCCCTATTTGCCGTCATAATATTTCCGTACCTTCCTTTATCGATTTTACTATCATCGCCCAAAACTTGGGCATTGCTATAAAGAAGAATGTCCGTCGGATACCTCCTGTGCAGTATTTCCCTTGCAACTTCCATCCCTGCTCCTTTCTCCGAAAGGTTTAGATCGCAAAGAACCCAGTCTGGAACAGATTTTTCAGCTTCAATATGATTCAGGACATCTTCCTTTTTCTTCATATGCATAATACTCTTCAGTTCTAGATTCATGCCATTTATCCTCGTGTTTATGCTCTTAAGATTATCCGTGATGTATTTTTTTATAACATCGACTTGCCTATCCCTATCTTCCAGAATAAGAACATTAATTTCTATAGATTTACCATTGTTATCTATTGCTGAGTTGCCGGAGTTTATATGATCACCTCAAAACACGCCCCCACCAGAAGGCCATCAAAAGAGTTACCCAAGAACCTGATCTCGCCTCCCATACTTAATGCAAATTTTTTCAGGCTATACAATCCTAGTCCAGTTCCACCTCGGGTAGACTCTCCTGGAAGAAATAGCTTGTCTCGAAAACTTTCCGTAACACCCTCTCCGTCATCAGAAAAAAGAACCTTCAACTTGCCATCCATTTTCTCGAACTTGACAGTAATATTCTTGCAATGGGCTTTAACCGAGTTGCTTGCGAGATTGTCTATTATTATCACAAGGTCTAGATATGGTATCTCGCGCTGAAACAACACGTCACCACCAATAAACTCCAGATTCACGCCATTACTTTCTAGAAAGTCTTTCTTTGTCACCGAGAGATATTGTGTTACAAATGATGTTACATTAGATCG
>JAKAYJ010000208.1 GCA_021816385.1 Thermoplasmata archaeon | reverse complement strand
GGAAGATCAGTCTCCTCACAGGATTGCGGTCAGGGTTAAACCTCCAATGTTTGCTGCAACAAGACGAACATGGGATCCTAAGTCAGGGCAATACCGAAAACAGGAAATGGCGAACTGGGCTCAGTCCATGAGGCTCCTATATCACTGGATAAAGGCAAAGCTGGAAGCGGTCTCATTCGGCCTGAACAGTGTAGAAAAAGAATTCCTTTCTGATGTAATAACAACGTTGTCAGACGGGTCAAGAATGACAATATGGGATATGATCTCAAAGCAGATGGAAACGAAGAGCCTGATGCTGGAATACAAGGAGGCTGGGTTTTAATGGCAATAGAAACAGTTTGCGGTTCCATAAAGTTCAGCAGGGAGATGATGAAGTACCGGGATGAACAGTTGTCAAATGGGAACTGGGTATTAATTCCAGAGAACATGGAGTTAGACGCGCAGATGAATGACACAATCAAGGCGAAAATGGACATTTTGCATAAGTCAAAGATTGATGTGGCTGATACTGTCCTTATCTGGAATAGGAACGGCTACATAGGCAAATCAACCAGAAGCGAATTAGACTATGCTCAAAGGAACAACAAACCCATAACATTCCTGGAAGATCCAACCGACAAAAAGGAGGTTAAATCATATGCAAAGGAAGGACTCTATTATTGATTTTATCCGTTGCTTCAAGGGGATTCTTAGATGAAATACTTTTCAGCATTCACAGGGGTTGGTGGCTTTGATTTAGGTGTGCCGTCAGACTGGGAATGTGTGGGAATGAGTGAAATTGATAAATATGCAAATATGGTTTTAAAATACAGATTCAAGGATGTGAAAAATTATGGAGACATTGAAAAAATCAGTTATGAAGAGTTGCCCGATTTTGATATTCTCATCGGAGGTTCGCCATGCCAGGATATTTCATTGGCTGGAAAAAGAGCAGGACTCACTGGAGTACGGAGTAGATTATTCTTTTCCTACGTTGCCCTTCTCAAAGTCAAACAGCCTGATTATTTTATCTTCGAGAATGTTAAGGGTCTGCTCTCAAGCAATGAAGGAAGGGACTTTGCCGAAGTTATCAATCAGTTTTCCGAAGCAGGGTATGATAACGTCTGGTGGGAACTTCTTGATGCAACCGACTTTGGAATTCCCCAGCATAGAGAAAGAATATTCATTCTCGGAACTCTTGGAGGATCAGGTTTCAGAAAAGTATTTCTTAAGCAAAAAAACGAAAGAAAGAATATTAAATTACAAAGACAACAGGCAAACACCATTACAAGGAGATACCACGGGTCTCAAGCAACAGGAACGTACATTGCTGAACGTAAATTCAATGCACAAATTGAAAACTTGCACTTCAGCAGAAGACAGCCAAACAGAATCTATGGAGTGAATGGGGTTGCTCCCACTCTCCATAGACATACTGGTGGTGGACAGAACATAAAAATCGTTGCGTCAAGAGGAAGAATGGAAAATGGGCAGTGGATTCAGAAAATAGAAGTCCGCAAAGATGATAAAGATAATGCTCTGACATCTGTGCAGAAAGGTAACATGGTAAGCATCGATTCAAAAATACGTTATCTCACTCCCTTGGAGTGCGAGAGACTCCAAGGATGGCCTGACTGTTGGACAAAATACGGTATTGACGAAAAAGGAAATACCATAGAATTATCTGATAATCAAAGATACAATCTGATAGGAAATGGAGTTGTGCCACAGGTGGTAAAGCAGATTATAAAGAGTCTCATGCCACAGCGAAATGATGAAGGTGGCATATTATACGGAAAGGTGAATGAGTGCTGAGGTTTTCTGATTTGAAGATCAAACATGATATCCGTGTTGTGTATGAAAATATCAAAAAAGTGATACGAACAGAACGAAAATATTTTGAGATTGCACAACAGAGAATAGAGAACAAAATTGCAAAAGGGAATATAAGTGAGTCTGAAGAGGATGAGTAAATGTCAAATATAATACTGAAAAATGGTGATGCATTAACGTTTTTGAAAGAAATAGAGAATGAGAGTATCGACCTCGCTATTCTTGATCCGCCCTGGTCTTACAATTCTTATGGGCAATTTCCAAACAGAAATATAGCATACCAGACTGTATCTGATTCCTATCTGGAAGAATCCTTAATAGAAATAATGAGGATCCTGAAACCAAAGAGCCACTGTTATCTCTTTACTACAAATCTCAGGCTGGGAAAAGACATACCATTAATGGAGAAAATAGGTTTTACCTATCACCAGATCCTAATAGTTCCATATAAGGGGATAAAATTGGGGTATGGATACAGGCATGAATTTTTACCCATTCTTTTCCTGAGTAAAAATGGTTCATCGGTTACGAATTATCATAATATAAGTAATCTTTTCAGGCCGTATTCCTTTAATACACTTGGTAAACCACTTCCTGTTCTCGAAACTCTTGTTAAGCAGAGTTCCAAAGAAGGAGATACTGTTATTGATCCTTTTATAGGAACAGGTACCACAGCAGTTGCGTGTAAAACTTTGAAAAGGAATTTTATTGGCTTTGAGATTGATGCAGAGAGATACAAAGAAGTTGAAATAAGAATAAGCTTACGTATTGGAAATTTTGAAGAAGAGGTATGAAAGAATGAAAGAGGAACTGCAATGAATATAAAAATCATGAATGGAAATGTATTGGATATGCTAAAAAACATACCCGATGAAAGTGTGGATTGTATGG
>JAKAYJ010000207.1 GCA_021816385.1 Thermoplasmata archaeon | reverse complement strand
ATGCCAGTTCAGGTCGCATATCTTTCCGTCAATTGCTTTGCTCAGCATTTCTGTTTTTCCACTGTCTATGTCCAGAATGTGAAGTTCATATCTGTTGTTTGAGAATGCGATAATCTTTCCGTCAGGTGAAGGAGATACCTCGTATATTATTCCACAATTCAGTGCAAATGAAAGGAGCTTTTCACCATAGAAATTATAAATGGCAATGGCATCTTCTCCACTTTCGTCATGAACTGTGACATATTTCTGGTCCTTCATACTTACCATGTGTTTTATTCGACCGGCCCCTGCTTCAATGGTATAAACTGGTCCTCTGATAACATTAAGAGTTTTTCCATGGCCTCTGGATATGAGGTTCAGATTTTCACCCGAGTGATCCAGCCCAAATTCTGAAGAATATTCAAGAGGGTCATGGTTTGCCCATCCTATCCTATCCGGGTCCACAGTTAATGGCGGTTCCAGTATAACTGGCTCTGACTCAGGCGTTTCCATCAGGTAGATGTCCGCCCCCTTTGAGAATACAATTTTCCCATTGTGTCCGAATGCGAATCTGTGGTAGAAATCCTCGGGATTGGTATGTCTTTTGAGATCTCCTCCCCCTGTGTCTATGGAATATATCGCTCCAGATCCCTCATGGTCAGAAATGAAGAAAATTCTGTTCTCCATCAGAAATATAGAGTTCACATTGTACCCATTATCCAGTATTTTCTTGAAATTTCCTGGTGTTTCGATGTCAGACCAGATAACACCATGTGTTCCTCCCTGGTAGTGCTTCCAGTGCGGGAGTTCCTTAGTGTTACGTCCAAGAATTGTATTAGTTCCGTTAAACAAAATATCTGTTGCTGGACCTAATGAGAGATTCCGGTAATTTCTCTCTCCATCAATGAGAAAGAGCTCAGTGTATCCCCGATTGTAAGCTTCTATGTTTGAACTTGCAATCAGCATACCGTCCTTACTGAATCCTGCTATGGAAGTTATGGGTGAACCAAGGTTTGTGCACTGCCTTATCATACCACTTTTCAAATCCACATAGAAGACTTCTGAGACTGGGGTCTCCGAACCTTTCAGAAGTCTGAAGTAGATGCCGGTTCCATCGGGAGAGAACCTGTTTTCACATACCACGCCCATATTATGAACCAGCCGGTTGAGGCTCCCATCCTTCAGGTTCATAACATACAGGTCGTCCTGTGAAACGAAAGATACACAATTACCATGGATTGACGGATAAAGAATGTAAGGCTTCACTCAAGTATATGCAACTTGGATTGTTTAATGTTATCCACGTCCTTTATCCAAGAATGTTTAACAGCGCCCTATAAGGAAGGGGCTGATTAATTGTGTGCCAAGGAATTGAATCGGGTTTCAAATTCAAAATGGTATATTATTAAGGCAATTTTCCCATTTATTCATGCGTTGTTCCTGAACAGCATAGTATAAATGATTTTTATCGCCCTCAGAATTTTTTTCTTTAATGAAACCACAGGCAATGACGTGCAATTTCTAGAGAATTAATAGTTTTGTAGTTACATTATTTATTATATTATATGATAACCGAAAAAGAAATAATGTTTTTATACCATAATCTCGTATATTTTAATTAGGCTATAATATGATAATGGAGGTTAAACCATGACAGAAGATGAAAATGTATTCGGGAAGGTGTTTCAGGTTGACCCTGCACCCCTTGGGCTCACAGGTTTTGCTCTGACAACATTCCTGCTGAGTTTCACAAATGCAGGTTTGATACATACAACGGGAGGGACGGGAGCAGCGGTTGCCTTTGCCTTTGCATATGGAGGAATTGCCCAGCTTATCGCAGGTCAGTGGGAAATGAGAAGAGGCTCGCAATTTGGATTTGTAGCATTCTCTTCCTATGGCGCTTTCTGGCTCTGGTACGTATTCATAGTTGTATTCAGCCATTTTGGAGTTATTTCTGTTGGCAATCAGGCACTGGGCCTGTCACTGATTCTCTGGGGATTCCTTACTCTCTACCTGTACGTGACTGCAATAAGGCTGAACCTTGCACTGAACCTTGTGTTCCTGTTCCTGTGGCTGGCATTCTTCTTCCTTGGTGCGGGTGACCTTACAGGGTCGGTGGTGCTCACACATATAGGTGGATACACTGGAATCATTACTGCATTCTTCGCAATGTACACAGCATTCGCTATAGTAACAAACAGCAACCACGCAGGACGTATCCCGCTTGGCCCAGGGCTAAAGAAAAAATCCTGAGCCATTTTTCCTTTTATTTATTCAGTGAGTAGCGTTCCATCATGGAAGCGACCATTTCCGCCTCACTGCTTTTTTCATTTCTAAGATTCTCTATAACTTTATGCCTGTCTGCTACCGGCCTGTTCTGGCTTAGCTTCATCTTGCATGTTATATCCTGTACTTCAAGCCTAAATCCGACGATCTCGTCTACCATTTTCTCATAATACGATTCTCTGTTCCTTTCCAGTGATGTCCATTCCGGATCATAAATACTGGACAGCTCCAGTAAAATTTCCTTTGATTCTTCTCTTGTGACTGTCTTAAATACTCCGGACATCCTGACTGCGGAATAGTTCCATGTGGGCACAGACTTCTCAATGGTGTACCACCTTGGAGAGATATAATGGTGGGGCCCAAGGAAAAGTATGGTTGAGCGCTTTCCCTCTGCACTCTTCCAGTGAGGATTTGCCCTGGCCATGTGGCCCACATGGAACTAT
>JAKAYJ010000019.1 GCA_021816385.1 Thermoplasmata archaeon | reverse complement strand
CCAATAAAGTTACCGCCGTAATTGAATCCAAGATTGGCCATTGCTGGAATTCCAGATATTTCACCAAAGAATGTTAGAAGGGCGCTGAATATGAATAATGCAACTATAACACCGTAAATTACCCTTCCAAATTTCTTATTATTCAGCGCCTGCCCCAATGCAAATATTGAGCCTATTGGAATAATTGTAAACGAAACAACTTCAATAAGATTGGAGATCCAGTCAGGATTTTCAAAGGGATATCCTGCATTGGCTCCATAAAAACCGCCGCCGTTTGTTCCAATGTTTTTAATACCCTCCAGAGAAGCAACAGGCCCAATTGGTATATCTACTGTCATCTTTCCGAAGAAAGGGTGAATTATAATACTGGAATAGGTAGTATCCGGAACTCCAACGATTACTAATAATATGGTAGCAAGGAGGGAAAGTGGGAGTATCAAGTCAAATATGGCTACCAAAAAGTCGTGAAAGAAATTTCCAAGTTTCTTATCATCATTCATTATTCCCCTAACAAATGCCATTGAAGCTGCAAATCCAGTACCAGCTGAAAGAAACATCAGTCCTATAATAACAACTGTAAGATCTATGTATGTGAGTGTAGTTGGAGAGGAATAGTGCTGTAAATTTGTATTTGTGAGAAAGCTTATAACGGTGTTGAAAGCCAGGCTCGGAGACATGACATCCTGTCCTGGAACCCTGAAGAAATATCCCTGAAAAATTAGAAAGAGAAAGGAAATAATTCCGGCAACAAAATTAAAAATTATAAGTGATACAAAATAACCCTTGAAGGAATAAGTTGTATTTCTATCTACACCTGCAACTTTTTCAATGAAGCTTATAATCGGATCCGTATATTTTCTCAATCTTGTATTTTCACCGGTATACAACTTCTTGATATAGGGTGCAATCATATATCCGAAGAAGCTTATAATTATGAGATATAGGGCAATAATTATGACGCCTGAAACAACCCTGTTATTAACAAAAAATGCTGACCAGAAATTCCCGGTCGCAGTAATCCCAGAACTCATATTTTCTCAGCTCTAATTATGCTATAGAGTAAATATGCACAGCCAGATGCAACTATCACAATAGGTACAATCAACCACTCTATCTCTATATACATTTCAGTCTTCAATGAAAGAACTTATAATAAGTTTTTCAGAAAGAATTAAATAATGGAATAATAAAAAAAATTACAAATCGTTCAATTTGAATAGAAAAAACTATTGAGGGCAATAGTCACTTAATCTCAATGTAGAAACTTTTTTAAAGCATTTAAATTATAGTTATACATCAATGGATTCTATAAAACTTGAAATTGTGTTTGAATGCGAAAATTACATAGATCAGCATTCACGTTGTATTAACATAGAAAGACAGGGGATCTTTCCGCATTTAGAAAACTACTTCGGTTTTTCATCCAAAGAAAATATTAGGGTGGGGCATGCGACTTCATATTAAGATTATGGTGGTAATTACTGTATTAATATTTTTCTTTGCTTCAGTTGCCTTTTTTTCACCATATATTGAGAACACTCAAAATAATAAAAGTAGGACAGTGTCCCATGCACAGTACCCTCCTGACTTCAGGATAATAGTAAATAAGACATTTTTCATACCTAATCCAGGTACATATAAAAATAAAAATTGGTATTATCAGAATATAACAGAATATACCATTGGGACGTCAGTTAATTTCACGAATTACTGGTTTTCATATAACTCCAGCTGTTCTGGACTTGCAATTATCAAGTCATTGAATTATTCCAATTCCTCAGAAGCACATAATTACTTCGTAATCTGTCTGGACAACGGCAATCCCAACCAAACAAGAGGGAGTTTCATCGTGTATGGAAAACACACAGGATACACGCCAGTTCCAAGAGGGACATGGGAGATAGAAATAGAAATGCCGTCGAGTGGCTCCGTCCACCTACTAATCTGCAATTATGGAGGCTTTTGTAGTTTTAACCCACATAACCATTAACGTAACTATTTAAAAAATATTCCATCCATCAAATGAGTTTTACCAGATATTCCAACATATTAAGGGCATTTATCCTAAATTCTTTCCCATATAATAGGAGACTCTCTCATATCCCAGTTTCCTGAAATATTCTCTCACCCCCACTCCGCTTATAACAAGAATTTTTTGTTCCTTGAATTCTTCCTTTGTAATCCTTTCAGCTTCAGTGACCAAAGACTTGCCTATACCCTTATGCTGGTAATTGGAATTCTCATGTGTACCAATTGGAACAATGTTTCCTACAACCCTTAGTTCTCTTATCATGCCCGTATTTCTGGTCTCTTCAAGAAATGAGTCATAATTTATGTGCCTCAATCTCAGGTATCCTGCGATATTATTGTTTTCGTCCTCAACAGACAGGAATATTTCCTTTGAATTACCAGCATCATATTCTGTCCTTTTCATTGACAGTTCAGGATCTTTTTCCGATATGAATCCTACTTCCCTCCCTCGTATCTCCATGCTTCTGATACCGTTTTCCTTCAATTTTCTGTCAACTATATTCCTGAGATCGCTTCTCATGACTCCTGCGTCAATGAACTTTACAGGTATGTCTCTCTGCATTCTTTGAACTCTTATCCATGGTGGCATTTCCTTCATAAAATTGAATATGAGCTCTGCAGCCTCCTCAGTTTCCATTGGCTTATATTCTCCATTTTTCCACATGTTGTAAAGTTTTGTTCCCTTTACAACCAGAGTGGGATAAATCTTGAACATATCTGGCTTAAAATCATTATCACTGATTATCTTTCTAAAGCTGGTCATATCATCTTCATAACTTGCTCCATACATGCCAGGCATCAGGTGATACACTATTTTCAGACCAGCATCACGAGAGAGCTTTGTAGACTCAACTATCTCTTTCACACCATGACCCCTGTGATTAATCCTCAGCACTTCTTCATTAATTATCTGTACACCTAATTCAACTTTTGTTGTGCCATAGGAAAGTGCAAGCTTTATATCTTTTTCCAGGAACCAGTCTGGTTTTGTCTCCACTGTTAATCCTATGCATCGTCTCTTGGCTTTTTCATTGAACTTAATGCTTTCTGCAAGTGTTTCAGACTGGAACCCATTCATTCCATCGAAACACCCCTTTACAAAAGACTCCTGATACTCTCTTGATCTGGCTGTAAATGTCCCACCCATTACAATGAGATCCACCTTGCTCGTATCATGCCCTATAGTTTCAAGTTGCTTCAGTCTGCCAAATGTGATGCTGAAGGGATCATAGTTATTCATTCTGCCTCTCAGAGCAGATGGTTCGTAACCCGTATATGCCTGGGGAGAATTATTTTCCATTCCTCCGGGACAGAAAATGCATCTTCCATGAGGACAGATCTCCGGGGAAGTCATAGCTGCCACAACTGCTACTCCGGAAATAGTTCTTGTCGGTTTCAATCTCAAAAGATTAAATGAATTTTCCTTTGCATATCCTGAATTGAGGATTTCTGAATTGGATGGAACATGGTCAAGGGCATATTTTTTAGAGAGCTTAACCTTTTGATGCTGTAAATCATCTTTGGTTTTAATTTCACCACTATCTATCTTCCCCAGTATATCTTCGTAAATATTCATGTATTGAGGAGACATTACAGGAAAGGATTTAAATTATTTTTATTAAAAAATTGGTAAAAGGATTCTATTTTCAATCTCTGATCTCCTTTTCTGCAAGGTAAGCTGTTAGAAGCAACAATCCAAGGGCAAGGATTGCCAGTGCACCCAGCCACTGTCCAACCTGAGTCCATTGTGAGCCTGTGAGATTACCATTTATGATAACCATTCTCATTGCTTCAGCTGACCATGAGACAGGGTTATAGGCTGCTACATTTGAGAGCCATGAAGCCATCATTGCTGATGAAAACATGGCATAGCTCACAAACAGGAGAGGCAGGTTGACTAGATTCACTATTCCAAATATGGAATTCATGTTGGTCATACGAATGGCTATCACACTGAATATTGATGAAAAGATGAAAGATACAAGGATGATTGCTGCAACAATGACAAGCGCATCTAGAAATGTAAAACCATGCACAAATTTCAAGCCATTAGGTATGACCAGGGCTGCCAGAATCAGGATCAGAGCCTGAGGCATTACCCTTATGGTCGAGGACAGAATCTTTGAGAAAACTATGGAGCTTCTCCTGATGGGTGAAGAGAGGAATCTTCCCATGGGTCCAAGTCTCCTGTCAAATATGATGTTTGTCCCAGCGAACATTGCAGTAAAAAGGGAGGAAATAGTCAGTACACCTCCAACTATATAAGTGATATAATTGGGAGCACCATCCAGAATGAGGCTGCTTGCCAGCGGGAAGAATTTTGTTATATCAAAGGCACTACCAAAGAGTGCAATCCAGAAGAATGGCTGCAAAAGACCCGTAATAAAGAATACTGGATTCCTGTACCACTTCTTCAGTTCTCTCACCGTTAATGGGCCTAGTCCACTCATTTCCTCAACCTCCTCATATTCATCATCATCTTCCTCGCATCTTCCGGATCCTCCTTCCTGATATCTTTTCCGGTATATTCCAGGAATACTTCATCAAGTGTAGGCTTCTGAACAGTCAATTTCATAGTTGATAACTTATTGGAAGATATGAAATTGATTATATCTGGAAGTGAATCATCTGAACTTGCAACCTTGATCCTCACAGTATTAATTCCTGAATCTGAAATATCGATAGCACCTGTCATTGTTTTCATCTTCTCCGCTTCTTCCTTCTCCTTGAAGGTTATTGTTACGATATCACCATTCAGTGATGACTTGAGTTCTGCCGGGGACCCCGTAACCAGAACCTTACCGTGATCAATTATGGAAACCCTGTCTGCAAGTGCATCAATCTCTTCCAGATAATGGGATGTAAGAATTATGGTTACATCCATCTCTTTCTGGATTTGCCTGACATAATCCCACATCTGCGTCCTTGTCTGGATATCAAGACCCAGGGTCGGTTCATCAAGGAAGAGTATCTTAGGGTTATGAACAAGACCAATTATGAGTTCAAGTCTTTTTCTCATTCCTCCTGAATATGTCCTGACATATCGATCCGCTGGTTCTGTCATGTCAACCAGTTCAAGCAGTTTTGCAATTCTCTCTTCATATTGCGCTTTTGGAACATCATAAAACTGAGAAACCATTATCAGGTTCTCTCTCCCAGTCAGATCTTCATCAGCGGTAAGGTCCTGAGGAACGACTCCTATGGTTTTTCTAACCATTAGAGAATCCTTCTTTATGTCATATCCAGCAACAATAGCTGTACCCTTTGTACATGAAATTCTAGTGGTAAGCATATTTATAGTGGTTGTTTTCCCCGCTCCATTTGGACCGAGGAGACCATATATCTCACCGTCACCAATTTCTATGTTCAAGTCATCCACAGCCTTGATTTTGCCATTATATATCTTGCTCAGGTTATGAGTTTCAATTATAGCTTTCATTCACTTTTCACTTTCCTTTATTTTATCAAGAACAGCCATCATCCTGGCTTTCATATCATTGATCTTTGAAAGATTGAACTGGGAATAATCAAAGGTTTCCAATATGTATGTCAAATTTGCCGTTGTTTCTTCCAGAATATCATTCACGCTATCACTACCTATGAGATTTTTTACCATGTCGTCGTATTTCTTCAGCTCATTCCTGCCCTCGTCAGTGATGCTATATTTTCCATCGTTGTCCCTGCTCACGAAGCCTTTCTCTTCCATATGAGATAGTGCTGGGTATACACTTCCAGGACTGGGCCTCCATCTCCCGTTTGACTTTCTGGACATTTCCTTAATAATATCAGCCCCTTTTAGGGGATTTTCTGAAATATTCCTCATTATCCAGTAATTTAGCATTCCACCTTTCATATCTGGTTCAGTATCGATTTACGATATATAAAATATTTTAAAATTTTTAAGCTTTTTATCATATTCTGGAATAATTTTTGATACCTTCTGGCCCATTTGAATTTTGAAGCAGTTAATATATTGCATGTACTGGAAAAAATAGAGATTGGTATAGCGTTTGAGCATCAGCAAGACATCTTGATTGAGACGGGTTTCATCTCTGTAGTAGGGAAAAACAATAAGATTTATTTAGTTACAATCATATTACCAAACAGATAAATGAAACTAACCAAGCTCATATTCATAGCTGCATTTTCAATCATATGTGTTTTTCTTGTTGTATCAGCGTCAAGCATATATGTTTCTGCTGAAAATGATCTCAAGGATATCGAACTTTCATTCGTTAAGCTAGAGATAAGAAATGGAAAGTTGACAGCAAATATGGATGTTTCAGCTAAAAACACCAATGCCCTTCCGTCAACAGTTTCAATCTTCAACAACAACCTCACAATAAATCCCTATAGCAGTTCCAATTCATTCTTCAATCTTCCAGTAAACATAACTTCTCTCACAGCTCAGGGCTGGCCAACAGAGTCTATTATCTATTATGCCAACGCTGTCATTTCAGAATTTCTTAATGGTGTTGGCATTACAACTCTTTCCAGGAATATCAGTACACAGCTCCCGTTCCTTTTCACCAACGTTTCCCTTGTTAAGAATCCAGATAATAATACTTATACCCTATTCATCAACGACATGATACCAATAGGTTTATCAGTTCTCAAGGTGGGAATATATACGGGAGAAAAGTTTCTCGGTAATCTTTCTTTTGCCAATCAATCGGGTAACCTGAGTGGTAACCTATCTCTATCAGGAATCCTAGACAGCTCAAATTTACTGGGAAATCACAGTTCTGTATTCTTTGATTTCCTCGGAGTAAAATTAAATCTTGCCCAGTTTACAGCCAAAAACTGAATATCAGTATATCTGCCTACCAATAAATTTAGTATTATTCAATTTTTCAAAGATTAATTTTGAGCAAACCCTGCATTCTTTCACCCTGTTTACTTTTACTTTCTGCAATTCCATTGCTGTGGCAGAATAGAAGTAAAAATTCCTGTCTGGGGCACATTCCATAAGATATTTCAACAGTATGGATGTGGCCATGGCCGATACCGTACTTGGAACTGGAGGAGATACCTCATCAGCATGACAGTTTAAAGGAATCATTTGCTTTCCACCCGTAAGACAGTTAAGGCACGCAGTTTGTTCTGGGACTATAAGCATGAATTCACCAAAATAACCATAACTGTTGGTCATCAGCCAGGGAATTTTTTTCCTTACCGCAAATTCATTGATCAGTTCCCTAGTCAGGAACGAATCTGTAGCTTCAAAAATGAAGTCACTATTTCCAAGTAGAAGGTCTATGTTTGAAGAGTCAACATATTCGCTTACAAAGTTCAACTTTCCACTGTTGGAGCGGTTACTGATCCTGTCGTAAACAGTTTCTGCCTTGTTCTTTCCTATGTCATATTTATCAAACAAAGGTTGTCTCTGCAAGTTTGATTGTTCAACAGTATCACCGTCTATGACCCTTATCTCTGCACCAGAGGATGATAACAGCATTGAAGCAAGCTGTCCGTTACCTCCAAGTCCTATTATGGAAATATTGACGCCACTTAAGATTTCATCCATTTTAAGAACATAGAAAAGTAATAAATATAGATTATTTCTAATGCAACAATGAAAGTAGCAGTAGTGAATAAGGTAGGGCAGAATCTGGATATTGAGGAACGGGACACACCAGAACCCGGTGCAGACGAAGTAGTCTTGAGACAGGACCTGACTGGTATTTGCTACAGGGATATATTAACAAGGGATGGTTTTTTCCCCCGACTCCATACCCCCATAATACCTGGTCACGAAGTTTCAGGCATAATTGATAAAGTCGGTTCTGGGGTAGAATATTTCAAGGTGGGTGACCGGGTTACCAGTCTTATTTATGTTCCATGTGGACACTGTTACAATTGTGTTTCCGGAAATGAAAATCTGTGTACAAATAAGAAGACACTTGGAGAGAACATAGATGGAGCTTATTCAAAATATGTCAGGTTGAATCAGAGAAGCCTTGTAAAGGTTCCAAAGGAAGTTACTTCGGAGCTGGCAGCAATTTCTGCATGCGTTACGGGAATGCTTGTAAATGCGTTGAAGAGGGTAGGCGGAATAACTGAGGGAAGCAGAGTCGTAATAACCGGTGCAGGAGGAGGAGTTGGAACCCATGCAATTCAGATAGCAAAGGCATTTGGAGCTGAAGTTATTGCAGTTACAAGTTCACAGTGGAAAGTTGATTCCCTGTATAAACTGGGTGCAGATCACGTTATATCCTCTGAGGGGGAATTTAATAAGAAGGTGAAGGAAATATGGGCTGACGGAGCTAATATATCCCTTGAAAACACTGGAGATGCAACGTTCAATGAATCATTCAGGGCACTTGGATTCGGTGGAAGAATGGTCGTTGTCGGCAATCTGAGACCATCATCTCCTCCACTTCAACTCGGTGTACTAATATTAAAAGGCAATACAATAGCTGGTAATATCTCATCAACCAGGAAGGACATTATGGATGCACTCGAAATGTCAGCGAAGAAGAAAATAAAGGCGGTAGTTTCAGAAGAAATTTCCATAGATGAAGTAAATGAAGCATTCGAGAAGATAAAGGTGAAGAAGAACGTTGGGAGGGTATTCATAAAGTTCTAAAATTCTACAGGTGATAGGATTGATTACAGCAGCTTAATTTGTTTATAATCAACTATTTTCCATTTCCATCTTCAATGCCTTCTGAAATTCAATGAAAACAGTACTCTCAGGATTTCTTACACTTAGGATGTCCCGGACCATGGAATCGATGGATGACTTATAGTTAACGAATTTTTGAATGGTGTTCTTCACATCCTCCAGTGCCCGTACCTCAATTGTTGGCTCAATCCTATCCCACCTCTTTTCTATCCTGTTTATATTCACCTTTGTATCTCTCAGGCTTAAATACGCTATTTCCGATTCTATCTGGTCCATGCCCATTTTATTCTCAAGGGAAAAGAGTTTTGCGTAGAGTGATAACTGGTTAACATAATCCCTGTTTACCTTCTTTGATGTCTTGAAATCCACAATAACCGTTTTCTCTATATTTCCATCCATGTATGTATATAAACCATCAATCCTGCCTTCGACAGTGATGCCTGTCATAATATCAGGGAAAACATTGTTAACCTTCTGCTTGAACTTCATTTCAGATCCTATCCATTTACCTTTCTGTATTTCCCTTACATATTTGTCATATGAAATGAAATTGCTCCATGTTCTGGTCAGCTTTTCATCATCCAGTATTGGTGGTGTCTCGTGATTTTTTATGAAATTTTCTATGTAGCTGTGAATATCACTCCCAAATGTCAGGGCAGTGGATTTTGTCTGGATTCCAAGGACATATGCCTCAACAAACTTATCCAGTTCCTTAACCCTTTCTAGCATTGTAAAACTCAGGTTATTCAATCTGTCCATCTTCCTCTTCAAATAGTCCCTTACCCATGGCTTGAAATTCATTTTTAAATTCTCTCTTTCTGAAATCTCTTTCATGCTTACAAATTCATTAATTACTACTTTATTTGCAAAGTCAATCTTTTTGCATGGTTCTAAATTATATCTTTCAGAAGATTTCTTCTCAGTTATAATGTCAAGGGAATTCTTTGTTCTCGAAAGTGCAACAAAATCTATTCTGTTTTCCTCTCTTATTCTTTCATTCATACTGTAGCTCAGGCCATTGCTTTCCAGAATGGAGTTAACTATAAGATCAATAGCGCTTACATTCTTCTTCTGGTTGTATCTTGGAATATATATCACGTGATCAAATTCGAGTCCCTTTGCCTTATGTACCGTGATTATGCAGATCCTGCCAGAGATCTCATCAACACTGTCCCTTGAATTCTCCTGAAGTATGTATTTCTGGAGACCGGCAAGTGAGTACTCCTCGCTCGTACCGAATCTTTCAAGGAAGATGGGAAGAGATTCAAACACATCCTTGGCAGCTTCAAAGGCTGATTCTCCTAAGGTAAATGAATTTGGGATTATATAATCGCTGAAGAGCTGAAGAAGTTGATTCTTGTGACTTCCATATTTCTCCCTTAGTTCTATCAACTCCTTTGGAAGAACCTTCTTCAAATCATTTTCAAATCTCATCCTCTCCGCTATTTGAATACCTTCGTATAGGGGTATCTGGGAATAAATAGAATAAATCATTCCGATTATGCTGTCAGAAGTTCCATAGACACCACCGACAAATTTTGCAATCTCCTGTCTCCACAGCTTCTCACCCTTTGTGCCGGAAATCTTCTGATGTGGGATATTTTTAAGTGTTAGTGAATCTGAAAGATCGTTTGCCTGTTCATTGGTTCTCACAATAATCCCAACTGATTTCTCATCATCCAGCCTCTTTAAAATATCTATAACTGCATCCACAGTATCTCCCTTATCTTTCAACCTGATGAGTGTTACCTCACCGTCTCTGTCATTCATGCTCTTAAAGTGCTCAAGTTCAGGTGATAATTCTTCTGGTTCATGGGTACTGTAGAAGTTGCTGCAGTATTCCATAATATTTTTCGGTAACCTTCTTGTACCTTCTATGAATCTTTTTTCATAATCTTTTCCAGACATCATCTCCCTGAAGGCGCGAACATTACCTCCCTGAAACCCAAAAATTGCCTGTTTCATGTCCCCTACAGCATATATATTTTCTCCTACTTGCTTCACAAGTTCATATTCTATTTCACTCATATCCTGGACTTCGTCCACAAAAACGTACTGGAATTTATTGAAGTGTGCTCTGGAATAATTTACGGCTCTCAACAGGATATCGTTATAATCCATCTGAGATGCACTTTTTGAAGCTTCGTAGTCACGGAATATATCCACGAATCCATCACATAAAGTTTCCATTTCCTCAAGAGAATAACCGTTTACTCCATTACCATTGTTATATTCCGCCCGTACCTTTTTCTTAAGCTCCTCAATGTTTATTTTATCTGGTAAAATTGCAAAACTCTTTAGGAATTTTATTGCATTTACTATCTGTCCAACGTTAACTATTGCTGGATAATCCCTGGAAAGTACTTCACCATCATAATTCATTATCTGCCTTGTCTCCAGGGATTTTAATATCTGGTATCTCAAGAATCTCTCAGGTATCAGGTCTCCAGTTTCTATTCTCTGGTTAATTATGCTTTGAGATAAACTGTGAAATGTATGGATCTCTGGCATCTTAATCGGTGAATCCTTCATCTTGAGTATTATTCTTCTTTCCATCTCATCTCTTGCCTTATTTGTAAATGTAAGACACAAAATATTATCTGGATTTACACCTTCATGAAGAAGTTTTGAAACCTGAGTTGAAAGATCTTCTGTCTTGCCTGAACCGGGATTCGCAGAGACAAGTATCCTAGATTTACCTATCATATTTCATGATAGTAAGATTTGCATTAAGTTTTTTGCCCCAGTCATCTCCGAATTCGTCTGATAAAATCCTCCGATATAGAGAAAAACTCGCTCATCACTTCAGATGCAAGTTTAGAAAATTATAAGAAATATAAAGAGTTCATTAGAAAAGAATACAACTCTCCAATATTCTCATTATTGTATTTTGAATCTAAATCGTTGTAAAGATTAATTAAGATCGACAATATAAGAATTTAATGAAGTTAGAGTTCTCTACATTTTTGAATCGAAAAAATAAGGAGAAATTAGTTACTTGGTCATATTCAATCTGTAGGTTTTACCCAATAAATTATCAGGTTAACAGGAATTTTTCCAGTAATAGTTTTACCCATTAGTTGGTGGAAGAATGGTTGAAACTAGGAAAGGAATAAGGGGAAGAATTCGCAACCTAATGATCAAGAAATATGAATCCTTTGATCCGTCGTTCGAAATCCACGAAGTCGAATATAACAAGGATGAAGGAATTCTCACAGTTTTTGTAACTCCAAAATACAGGAAATATATAAAAAACATGGAAGTCACCATACGGGATTATAAAATGAGAGACAGGGTAGTAAAACTTAAAAGAGTTAAGGACGATTTTAAACTGTCTTACAAACTTAGTACTGAAAAAATGTACAGTTTCTCTTTCTATTCCATTGCCAGGGATGGTAAATTCACAAGATCAGACTATGATATGGATAAACTAAAAGAAAACATGAAAATAATAGGCATCGAAGTAAATCATGTTTCAGGGGAAAACGAATCAGTAAAAACTGTCACTACCGATCAGGTAGCATCACCCACAGCGTCAGGACCGGTCTTTTCGCCTGTCAAAAGATCGTGGCCGACATCCTCACAATATGCACAGTCATTACAGAATCCCAACTTCTGTATATCCAAGAGTTACGACGAACTTAAGGGAATTGCATTCGAGAAGAATCAGAACGTGAAATATTCAAGCATCATCCAGGGAGCCGGAAATTTTGGAGTTGTATTCAAGTACAGGAGCATCGACGGTGACTTCGCGCTGAAATGTTTCACAAGAGGCAGCCCGAACATTCAACTTAGATATTTTGAAGTCTCAAAAAAAATAAACGAATCTAAAATTCCATTCCTTCTGGATTTCAAATTCTATCA
>JAKAYJ010000206.1 GCA_021816385.1 Thermoplasmata archaeon | reverse complement strand
CAGGTAAATACTAAAATCTCCCAGCTTATGAAGGAGTGAGACAGAATGCACAACCTTGATTCATCTTTTACAGAACAGTTGAACTGATAGAGTGCACGTATAAACTATATGGTTTTTGTTAAAAAATGGTACATGAGCTGTGTCTTAAATTCTTGTCCGTATGATTTAGACCTCAATCCTCGCATCCATTTGACAAATAAGGCCCCCAGGTAAAATTTATAAAATTATGTTTTGACGGAGAGTACCTGCTCTCCGGACGGAAACACAATTGCTGAATCCTTTCTAAGGAATATTTTGACATTCTCACCAGGTCCCAGTGGAGTATTATTGAGTGCAAAGAACTCCTCTCCAGTATCCTTTAGTCTTATATTCACTCTGAAAGACCCCTGGGAATAGCTGGAAATAACTACAACTCCTTCCCCGCACTCAATAAAGCCTTTTCCAATGGCGGAAGGATCATCTTCCGATCCGACAACCTTGATCTCATCAGGCCTGAAACCTACCATGGCCTCTCCGGCTGAAATCTCCGTAACATTATTTTCTGTGTCCAGTGGAATGGTGAAACTGTTTCCTGCTTTGGCTACATAACCATTTCCCTCTTCGCTTATTGTAGTTTTCAAAACATTCAATTCACCGGTTGCCCTTGCCACTTCAACTGTCAGGGGTTTTTTATAGACATCTATTGGTTTGCCAACCTGAAGCATGAGGCTCTTGTGAATTACCCCAACACTCTTGGAAAGTGAAAAAATATCTGCAGGGTCATGTGAAACTATAATCGCAGTAAATCCAAGTCTTTCCTGAAGTTCTCTGGTATAATTCCTGGCAACATCTTTTATTGTTGCGTCAAGATTGCTGAAAGGCTCGTCCAGAAGGAGAATTGAAGGGTCCTTTGAAAGTGCTCTTGCGTATGCTACCCTCTGCTGTTGCCCGCCACTGGATTCCCTGGGTTTCTTGTAAAGGACTTCTCTGATATTCAGCATATCTGCCAGTTCCGTAACCTTTCTTTTAATCGCAGACGGATTCAGGCGCTTTACCCGTAACGGGAATGCAATATTCTCAAAGTTAGTCAGATGCGGATAAAGAGCCCAGTTCTGAAATACCATGCCGACATTCCTGTCCTCGACTTCAACCAGGGTCTTCCCATCCTTTGAGACAATTTTATTATCGAATCTGACAATCCCCTTTGATGGTACTTCTAGCCCTGCAATTATTCTCATGAGTGTTGTCTTTCCAGAGCCGCTTGAACCTAGAATTCCGAAGAACTGCTTGTCGCCTATTTCAAGATTTACATCACGTAATGCGTTCGTTACATTGTTTTTCTTCACGAATTGCTTGCTTAAGTTTTCAATTTTTATTGATACCATATTAATTCACCGTTGACTATTATCCTTTTGCGCCGTTTCCCATTGCCATGAGCCCACGGACAAAATACCTTCCAAGAAGGACGAATATTATCAGAGGAACTACAGAAGCAACTGCAGCAGCTGCAAAGCTGTCGTTATATAAAACCCCGTATCCTCCAGTATAAGACTGAAGTACAAGTGACACCGTGGATATATTTGGTGTGTTGGTGGTCATCAATGGAATGAAGAAGTTGTTCCAGGATTCAATGAACACAAAAATGAATGTGGATACGAGTCCCGGATAAGTGAGAGGAAAGACCACCTTACTGAAAATTGTCCAGTTATTAGCTCCATCTATTCTGGCTGATTCTATGGCACTCCGAGGAAGCACCGCCAGAAATATAGACATCAATAGGGCCCCTGTAGGCAGGAAAAACACAAGGAATGAGAATACAAGTCCGGGTATAGAGTCAAAAATGTGTATACTTATAAGGAGTTTGATGAGAGGAACTGCTGTAACCTCATAAGGTATAAAAGTGGCAATTGCTATAATGGTAAATATAACATCATTAATCCTCGACGTTGCACGATAAAAATAATATGCAGCCATGCTCCCAACAACGGAGGAGATTGCCGCAACTGATATCGCGATGGTTAGACTGTTGATCAATGTTCCGGAAATTGCCCTTGAGACTGAAATTATAGCAGAAAGAGATGATGCTGCCGGAAACAGAATTGGAGTCGTTAGTACAGAAGCAGTGGATTTGAGGCTGTTTATCACTAATACATAAACAGGAAACAGCCAGATTATTGCCAGTATTATAAGGACGATGTGATGCGCTATCCTTCTAGTAACCCTAAGATAATGATTAGGCACTTATCCACCTCTTTATTCCAAACAGAGCATATGGTATAACAACCACAATTGCAATTATAACAACAATAATGCTAACGACTGCTGCATCAGCATAGAATCCATAATCAAAGAAGTTAAACAGATAGAGTACTGAAGTTTCTGTGTTTGGATTGATACCCGTTGCCACATATGGTATTGTAAATGTTCTCAGAGAAAATATGATCAGGAGTGCGGAGGAAACGATGAACGCATTCTTTGACTCTGGAAGAAGAATCTTTCTCAATATTCTGAAAGGGCTCGCAGAATCGAGCTTAGCGGATTCAATGCTCTCCGAGCTCACATTCTGGAATGCAGCAAGATAAAATATTGCAGCCAATCCGGAGTAAACCCACATTGTTATTATTATGAGGCTTGGAAGGGCCTGAGATGCGCTTCCAATCCAGGAAAATGAAGGGAGTCCCAAATGTCTGAAGATATAATCTATCCCTTCTGATTTGGAATATATCCAGTCCCATATTATTGCCACAGCTGACAGTGCGATTGCTAGC
>JAKAYJ010000205.1 GCA_021816385.1 Thermoplasmata archaeon | reverse complement strand
GATCTCATGAAACATGGAAGAAAGTCGTGCACTGAAATCCTTTGCAATGGATTGATCCGAAAGGAATTCTTTGCAAGGTTGGGGACGCCCCTGTATTCCGATCAGACATGATATAGATGAAGGTGAATCCCGATTGTACGCAGACAGGGATGGATATGATTATAGTTTCAATCAGAATTATTTTAAGTGACTCAAAGTGCTATGTTTCTTTATATACTCCCCTCTTCGGTTCTGGGATATAAAAATAAAAGAATAAAAATAACCGTTCTGAAATCATAATTCTTCAATGGCAGTGATCGACTCATAGACTACGTAAATTCTCTTGCATTTCGATTCAATAAGAAGGCCGTTTTTCAATTCACCTTTGAGAATCCCTGTATAGAATGCATCCTCCATGCCCATGATGCCCTTGACCTGTTTGTTTATCCATCAGTCCAGCTATTTAGATTGCACAGCCATTTTCTCTTCTCCTTAGATGTTATTTTTATTTGACTCAACATTACAATTGATTTAAGGCGTTTTCAGGATATTGTAAGTTTCCACACTATATCTCATTGTCTATGAAGCCAGTCTCCGCATTACTGATTGCCTGATACGTGTTTTTGTTATTCATAGAAGTGAAAATCGGACTTTTACCAGCGCACTTCCATTTTCATGGTGTTGATACCTTATTTCTCTCCATCTGTACTTTTCCTTTCTTTGATCCCTGATTCGATTGATTTCAGCTTCCTCTTTATTTCTTCAGGGCTCATGACCTTCACTTTCTCAAGGATATCCTTCAACTCATCAGGCATATAAACTTCAGCAATTTTTGATCCTGAAGCTCTCACAATACTCACATGCGCGATTGTCCAAGGGGTTTCCGAATCTTGGAATTTTGCTCTTGTTTTTTCCCTCGTGCCGATAACGACAAATCCTGCATGCATGAGAGATTGTATCAACGAGGTCATATCCCGTTGAAGTCCAGGTCTCATTGAGATAGGAAGATCAGGCAAAACATCCCAATCTTCTATTTGATTCAAGAATGAGGAAATCAAACCCTCCTCTTCTTCATTGCTAGGCTCATCGTGGTCTATATTGGCACTCTCTGCCCCATACATAATGTTCATTAGTTCGCTTCCCGTAAATATTAAACGAAGTTTGAGATTCCTGTGTGTATAGACAACCCAGTTGAAATTTGACTTGGATGAGTTATGTTCGCTCAGCTTTATTTCATGCTTATTCTTTATTGATTGTAATAACTCCACGCTGTAATCCTCGGGGTTCTTGTCTATAACTGAATGGTGAGTTGGGCAAAGCAAGATGAAATTCTTATATGAGTCATATGTTTCTAAATCCCTGTGTCTCGGGCCGTTAGGTTTCTCACTAATAATGTGTGCTTCCTGACCGACGACAATATCCCTGCCATTTTCTGCTGTCATTGTAAGTTCAGTGTCGCACATAGTACATTTATTTCCAGCTCTTGCCCAGAGGATCTTCCTGTCAGAATCTTTGATCATTAAGCTGTTTAGTGCTGCAAAAGTTATAATGTTAGCTCTTATGATTCCAGAAAGTGATATTCTGTGAACACCCCCCTGTATATGCTCAGAATTGATTTGTATTCAAGCGATTCCATTCCTATTGTGTGCATGTATCCAGATGTTGCCTTCAGGGCATTCCTTAAAATTCATTGGTCAGATTCTTCAGATTTCACAAGCTTTCCTGAACCCAGCAATTTCTTCGTTTTCATAGAGCTCTTCCGATACACTTCTCAGTAATGCTTCTTCCGGCAACAAGGCTGTACATACTTGCCACTATGAACGGCGGCAGTTTTGCATTTCTGGCAATACTTATGTTGGCACACTCCTTTATGTTAATGATTCAGTTTGCCTCTAACAATGTCTGTTCGAGGAACAAGTTCAAATAAACTTATGGATTTATAATAATATGGATGAGCTTGAGATACTGTCTGGCCATATCAAGAAAAGAAACGAAATTGAGGAAGAAATATCACGAATCATAAGGAGACCAGCAGAGAAGGGCCACGTAACGGAATTTGTGGCCTCTAAGATATTTTCAATTAAGCTCAACGATAATGCGTCCAAGACTGGTTATGATGGTAAGTTTCAGTCAGGTAAATTAAAGGGAAAGAAAGTTGACATAAAATATCACGCAGTTAACGAGCATCTGCTGAACTTGAATCCTAACATCGAGGAAGAAGTGTATCTTTTGGTATTTACGGGTCAATACAGGAATGCTGGCACTTCTAAAGGAGAAGTAAGACCATACTGTATTTCAAACGTTTATCTATTCAATGAAGGAGAACTATGCAATAAGCTGCGTGGTAAGATAAAGATTGGCGTAGCTACAAGCGTTAAAAAGGGTTTCTGGGATGAAAGTGTAATTTATCCAGAGAACACGAATCAACAACTATTTCTGAACGAAGAACAACACAGCCTACTTCAGAAATTTGCTTGCACTGAAGTTAGTTGACCCACTCATACCCCAGCAACTTTGCCTGTTCCAGTACCGTCATGGTGGCTTTCTCCTGCTTGTCCGGAGGATATCCATATTCTCTGAGGATCTTCTTTACCATCAATCTGAGTTTTGCCTGCACACTTCTCACCTAGGCTCAATGAAAATCACTGTTTATTTGTATCCTCATTACTCCCATCCTTCAGGCTCTTGTACACCATGGAAAATATATTGTCAACGAGATCCTTCTTCAGATTCTTGTTGTCATTTACCTTCTTATAAAATGCGAAATGATCAGCAATG